>SYEN01000514.1 GCA_005800795.1 Burkholderiales bacterium
CTGGTCGTTCATGGCCGATCTTTACGATGCAGAACGCAGTAAACGCCTCTTCGGCTTTATCGCGGCAGGCGGCTCCGCAGGCGCGCTTCTCGGCCCAACGCTGGCCGCCGAATTGGCGGTACCGCTGGGCCGCGCGAATTTGCTGATCATCGCGGCGGTGTTGCTGGAAGGCGCGGTGTTTTGCGCCATGCGGCTGGAACAGGCTGCGGCAATCTTCAAGTCAGCCGTAACGCCCGCCGTATCCGGGCAGCAACAAAGCAGCTCGGGTGGTACAGGCGGCAATCCCCTCGCGGGACTGGCGTTGATCGCACGCTCTCCGTATCTCGCCGGCATCGCACTGTGGGTGGCGCTGTTGTCACTGGCGGGCACGTTTCTCTACTTTCAGCAGTTGGAGATCGTCGCCGCGTTCACCGCCGACCGCGACCAGCGCACGGCGATTTTCGCGCGCATCGATCAAGCTGTCAGTCTGCTCACCCTTACAGTGCAGTTTCTCGCCACCGGCAAGTTGATTCAGCGCTTTGGCGCGGGGCCGGCCGCGGCGTTTCTGCCGCTGGTGTTCGCACTGGGCTTTATCGCGTTGTGGGCAACGCCGGTGTTGTGGGCGGTGATCGTGTTTCAGGCGACACAGCGCGCCGCCAATTTCGCCATTTCCAACCCGGCACGCGAGGTGCTGTTCACCGTGCTCGGCCGTGATGAAAAGTACAAAGCGAAATACGTGATTGATAACGTGGTTTTTCGCGGCGGCGATGTCGCCTTCAGCTGGCTTTTCACTTCGCTACGCGGGATGGGCATGGAACTCGGCGCGATCTCGCTGGCCACAGTACCGGTCACCGCCGCGTGGTTCGCGCTGGCGCTGACGCTGGGGCGCATGCAAGAGCAGCGCGCGCCTATAGACAATAAACATAAGTAATTGATTTATAAGGATATTTATGAAATCCGTATTTGACTCTCAGCGCCGGAAAACTTTGCAGGCCTTGGCAGGAGGTGCAGCCTTGGCCGGCTCGTGGCCGTTGCAAACCAACGCGCAGGAAAAATCCGCGCTGCTGACCCGCGTTATTCCGCGCACGGGCCAGAAAATTGCCGTAGTCGGGCTGGGCACGCAGTTTGTGCTCGACGTGGGCGATGACCTCGATAAACGCAAAGTGCGCGTTGCGATGATTCGCACGCTGCTCGACAGCGGCGGCAGCGTCATCGACACCGCACCTTCGTATGGTCCCGCGGAGACACAACTCGGCAGCATGCTTGAAGAAATGAAAGCACGCGACCGTGTGTTTCTGTCCACCAAATATCGCGTGCCGGGTCGCGACGGCGCTATCGCGGAAACCAAAGAATCGCTGCGCAAGCTGCGCACGCAAAAGCTCGAAGTGCTGCTGCGTCACAATATCGGCTTCGTGCCCAAGGCCGACGCCGACACGCATCTGGCCGTCGCGCGCGAGTTGAAAGCACAAGGGATGTGCCGCTACATCGGCGTCACCCACTCGCAGGATCAGCCCAAGGCCAATGAGCGTCTGATCGAAATACTGCGCACTGAAAAAATCGATTTCATTCAGGTGAATTACTCAATGGCCGAGCGCAGCGTCGAGGAGCGGTTGCTCGCAGCGGCCGCCGAAACCGGCACAGCGGTGATGTGCAATCTGCCGTACGCTCGCGGCGCGCTGTTTCGTGCGGTGCAGGGCAAGACCGTGCCTGAATGGGCGAAAGAATTCGACGCGCCGACGTGGGGCCAGTTTTTCCTCAAGTACCTGATCGCGCATCCCTCGGTAAACGTGGTCATTCCCGGCACGGATCGCGTCGAGCACATGCAGGACAACATCGACGCCGGACGTACCCGTTTGCCGAACGCGGCGCAGCGTAAGCGTATGGTGGAGTTTATTGGCGCAGTTTAAGCGCAGTGCATGCCAGCCTGAATTCGATATTAAAAAATATCAATAAACTCAATAGGTTATAGTAGCCCATTGGTCATCCATGCAGCGTCCCAGAAAGGCGGCTGCCCCCGCCACGCCGGTAACTTCGGGGATGAAATCGGGTTGCACAACATCATACTCGTCCATCGCCTGCGGACAGGCGTAGAACTTCGCGCCATGCTCCGCCGCGCGCTGCATGAAGGCGTAGACGGTGTCGCGCTGGCGCGGGCCGCTGGGCAAAGCATCAGCCACACCCCTGGCGAGCAACTTAATCGAGCGGCTGGTGAAAAATATTTCCACTTCGACATCCATCGCCGCCGCCGTAGCCGCATGGAAAAATGGCGTTGCACACAAATGCGGCAGCGCAGAATCGGTGGCCAACAGCAAAATCGCCAGGCGGGTTTTCATTGCGTGCGCCGCGTGAAGTTCATATTGCCAGCGGCCCCTGAAAATTCTCCAATGCCATTTCCGCCTCAAATGCGGGCGCCAGTGTGGCTTCCGACAGCAGGCAGTTGGCGATCGTCTCGTTCCACGGTGCAGTAAGCCGCACCAGCCAGCCGGTGCCGTAAGGGTCGGCACCGATGATTTCGGGCTTGGCCACTGCCGCCGTGTTGACTTCCAGCACCACACCCGCCACCGGCGCGCGCACCGACACCACGGTTTTTGAAAGCTCCAGTACGCCCACAGCGCGGCCCACATCCACTTTGGTGCCGATGGCCTTGGGCGTAAAAGCAAAGAACTCCACCGCCAGCGCAGCGCCATACGATGTAGCGCCCAGCGTCACCACGCCGTTGGCGCCGGGCTGCACCCACACGTTGTAGTCGGCGTGGTAATAGCGGTCGAGCGGAAAACTGCAACCGCGAATCATGATCATTCGAATGCTCCGTGGCGGGAGCCCATCGTACCGGGTTGTTCATTTGATGGTTGTTGGTTACGCAAGCGCGTACGACGAGTCGTTTCAAACTCCGCCGCGCGTCTTTTGCGCAGCCACACCCACAAGCCCGTGGGAAACATCAGCAACATGGCGATCCCCGTCACGAACATGGCAATCCGGCCTGCTTCGCCGAATGCGGTGCCGCTGTGCAGCGGAAACAGCCAGTGCATCACGCTCTCGCCCGCCGTGCGGTTGCGCGAACTGCGTTCAAACAGAATGTCGCCGGAGCCGGGATGCACCCAGACGGTTGTATCACCCAGCCGGTGCACGTCGCCCTGGCGCTTCAGATGGAAAAGATAGCCCGCCGTGGGTTTGGACGGAATATGAATTTCCACCATCGCGTGCTGCGGATATTCTGTGCGCACCCGTGCGTTGATGTGCTCGAAACTCGGCCAATTGTCGGTTGGCGTCTCGCGCCAGGGGATCACCGGAAACGGCGCCACCTCGGAAAATACGCCGACGATATCGCGCGCGTAATTCACGTACACCAGCGTGCTGCCGGTGACTGTCGCCAGCATCAGCAATGAAAACAGCACCACGCCGCTTGAGCGATGCACGTCGAACAGCACGCGCGTCAACCCGGCGCGCAGCTTCACGCCAATCAGCCGCCGCCAGCCGGAGCGGTTACGCGGCCAGGCGATAAACGCGCCCGATATCGCCGACATCATCAACAACAACCCCGCCAGCCCGACAATATTCGAGCCGAAATTCCCCAGCAGCACGTTGCGGTGAAACTCATACAGCGTGCGCATCCAGTACGGGCGCGTGATGCCGATGGTTTCCGCCTCGCGCGTTCCGAGCAACTCGCCACTGACCGGGTTGAACATCGCCTCGGCACGCGGCGAACCAGTGCGCATGTGCGGCGCAACTTTGATGAGCACGCGGTAAACCTCTTCCGGGTTGTACTGGCGCGGCGGGCGTAGGCGTTCGGCGCGCGCTAATGGAAACTCGTCCGCAACGCGCGCAAGGATCGCGTGCGGCGGCAGATGCGTACCCGCGCTGGCGTGCGTCAGCAGGCGCGGATTAAGCCAGGCATCGATCTCGTCTTCGTAGACCAGCAGGCTGCCGGAAAAGCCGACCAGCGCGAACCATGCACCGATAAAGAGACCCAGCCAGCGGTGCAAATTGCGCCAGTAGCCACGGGAAGATGCCTGTGTTGAGCGGGCGGGCATAGCGGGTACAAATCAGCAGCGCCGGTGGCGCGGGTCAGCCCTGTACCGGCACAAAAAAGTAATTCGGGCTGGCACGCTGGTAGCCCGATTCATCCATCAGGATATCCAGCGGTAGCGTTGCCAGATCGTCTGCCACCGGATCCGCCAGCGGATCTTTTTCCTGATTGAACGATTTGATGTAGCCCTTGCACTCGTCGCAGGCCTCACCACGCACGGCATCACTTTCAGTTTCGATGTGATAGTAGGCGAGCTTTTCCTGCGCCTCGCACTGGCTGCAAAAGCCGCGAGGCATGCGCCAATCGGTGGCGCACAACACACAATGCAGATAACGCGTGCCCGGCACCGGCACGCCCGCACGCAGCACACTGGCGACCGGCGGCGAGCCGCACACCGGGCAAACCGTTGGCACGTCCAGCTTGCGAAATGCGCCGGCGCCCAGCGCCGACGCGCGCGCAACCCAATGCACCTGCAACGCCGCGCCGATAAACGGTGCCACTGCTGCGTCCAGTGCCGGGTAGTCCAGCGCGAGAAGGCAGCTTGCTTGCGCATCCAGTACTGCGGCGTCCATGTGGTCCACTTGCGCCAGCACGCTTTGTACGGCGGGCGTCGCGTCCTCGAGCAGGGAATACGTAATGCTTTTCAACGTGTCGCGCCAGGCACTATCCAGCGGCGCATCGGTGCCCAGCGGCGGCAGCCCATGTGCGCGGCAGCGCTCCAAGTGCGCCTCATCGGGGCTTTTCGTAACTATTTGTTTTTTACGACAATTTTCTTGGGCATGCGCCAAGCGCGCCATGAACCCCAGAAATGCCGGTTCGCCCTTTCCTCCGGCAGCGCGTGTTGCCAGCGTTTCAAACCGTGCGGCACGATCGCCAAACACGCTGTTGGCGTCCGCCAAACGAAAAGCCGGCGGCTCTTGCAAACCGCCGGCTATCTGGTCCTGGGGAACTATTCGGATGGGTGCCCGGGGCGTTTGCGCCATCAATGCTTGCCGCTGGTGTTGCCGCCGCCGCCCGTCACTTCGCGATACCAGCCTGGATGATGGTGTTTGGCCCACGCCGCGCTGACATTGCCGCGCATCATTGCACGCAGGGTGCCCTTGACCCAGATCGCGGCATACACGTGAACAATGATGCCAATCACCAGCACCACCGCCGACGCCGCGTGCACCACCACCGCGATGCGATTCAGATCAATCGGAAACGACGCGGCGAAATACGGCAGCCACATCATGAAGCCCGAGACCAGCAGCAGGAACATGCAGACCACCATCAGCCAGAACATGTATTTTTGCCCCGCGTTGTATTTGCCAATTTCCGGCAAATCCTTTTCGCGGTTCATGATCACGTCCTTGATGGATTTCATCCACGTACGATCGGCATCGGTCATCTTGTTCAGCGACCAGAATCTCGCCATGGTGATGCAAAAGAACAGGAACATCACCACGCCGATGAACGGATGCAAAATGCGCGCCCATGGCCCGTCGCCAAACAGGCCGGAAAGGAAAAACAGCGACGGGTGAAACAGCGCCAGCCCCGACAACGCCGCAAGAATGAAGCACAGCGCGACGATCCAGTGGTTGCCGCGCTCCTTGGGCGTGTAGCGCTCGATGTATTTGGGATCGCTCATGCTTTCTCCTTCGACTGTTCGTGAGCTTCATCTTCCGCCACTTCTTTCGGCCCCACCATCACATAGTGCAGGAAGCCCGCGAAAGCCGCCAGCCCCATCAGCGCGGTGCCGATGGGCTTGGTAGCGCCCTTCCACAACGCAACCATGGTGCTGATCGACGGGTCTTTGGGC
>SYEN01000515.1 GCA_005800795.1 Burkholderiales bacterium
GCCTTCAAATGCGATCTTGTAGGACTGGCCTTCGACGATGTCCGATAGCGTCATTTTGCCTTTGAATTTGGCGCTGACCGGGCCGACTTTGGCGATCATCACCAACTGATAATCGTTGGCGCCGGTTTGTTCGATGGATTCACAGCCGGGGATGCAGGCTTTGAGCACTTCGGTGTCGTTGAGGGCTTTCCAGGTGACGGCTTGTGACTGCGGGATGAGTTGTTCGCCAGTCATTTCCATTTGAATTTTCCTTATAACGCGGCGCCAGCCGGCGTGAGGGCGATGTCGCGTGCCAGCCGCCGCAGTTCGTGGGTGGCGGCAACGCGGTGTTCGCGCACGTAGAGTTCGTGGTTGTCTTCGATCTGATCGAGGTGATAGACGTAGTTCACCATCATGCCGGCGCAGTTTTTGAGGCCACGCGCGGAGGTGTCGGCCAGCCAGTTCAGGCGCTCTGCGCGCGCGCCGTTGCCGAGGTGAAACCTTGCCACGGGGTCGGCCGGCGCGCCGTCGTGCTGGGCGTTTAGCAGATAATGCGCGCACAGGGGCGACAGAACCTTTTGCAGGTTCGCAGCGACTTCGGGTTGTTGATGCCAGCCGGCAGTTTTCAGAGCGGCCACTGCGGACAGCCCCGGCGCGGTGAGCACGGCACCATGGGCCGCCAGCCATGCAGTGAAGCCGGGAATCGGCGACAGCGTGGAAAACGTTTTGATACGCGGAAATTCTTCGCCCAGCCGTTGCGCCACTTGCTTGATCAACAAATTACCGAACGATACGCCGCGCAGGCCAGGCTGGCAGTTGGTGATCGAGTAAAACACGGCAGTGTCAGCTTTTTCAGGATCGCCCATCGGCGCGTTGATATCGAGTAGTGGCTGCACCGCGCTGCTGATGCCGCGCACAAGTGCTACTTCGATAAAAATCAGCGGTTCATTGGGCAGGGCAGGGTGAAAAAACGCGAAGCAGCGGCGGTCGCCCTGCAAGCGGCGGCGCAGATCGGGCCAGCCGGAAATTTCATGTACGGCTTCGTATTCGATGAGCTTTTCAAGCACGATGGCTGGCGTGTGCCAGTCAATGCGCTGGAGGGTCAGGAACCCACGGTTGAACCACGAATTGAACAGGTGTACCAGATCGGCGTCGATAACCTGCCATTCCGGGTGTTCGGTCAGCGCGGCCAGCAGAATTTCGCGCATGTCCACCATCGTCGCGGTGCCCTCAGGCGCCTGATTTAGCCGCCGGAACAGCTCTTGCCGGGGCGACGCTGCAGCGCGCTGAAGGCGCAAGAGATTGTCGTCCGATGCGCGGGCGATGTAGTGTTCCGCTGCAGCACGCAGCGTGCGCTGATCAGGTGAAAACTCGGCTGCAAGACGGTCAAAAAAAGCCGGCAAATACGCCGGTTCGAGTTCGCGATACGCGGCGAGCGCCTCACGCGCGATAGCCGCGCCGGAAACTTCGCCACGTTCTGAGAGCAGATCGCGCCAGGCATCGATAACGCGGCCAGCGTGACGATGGGCGCGGGCGACTTCGTTGGGTGGTGGCACCACGGTGCGCACCAGACGCTTTAATAGTGAGGTAGCCATGCGGAGAAAATCATTATACTACGTAAGTTATTGTTTTTATTAACTTTTTATGCAAAGGTGGCAGGGGCTGCGAATGGCCGGAGTGGAATGATAACAGGCGGTGCATGTCCGCCATGTGTCGATACAGTAACGGCGTCAGCGGCGGACTTCTGAATTATTGTCGAGCGCGGCCTCGATGACGCGGCGGCAATCTTTGATGTGCTGGTGGCCGACATATTTCATCGCCGCGAAGCCCAGCGCCACTGAAAGCGCCTGACCAGCCACCGGCACATACTTGCCGATCTGTTTGGCGGTCATGCGTACGCCAACGGTTTTCAGCACTTCGATGGCAATTTCTTTGGTGATGAGCTTGCCGATCATCAGGCTGCCGACAGCGACAATGGACTTGTACACCATCAGTCGCTTGCCGGGGCTGAGTTTATCGATCTGCTCCGGCGTCAAGCCAAATTCGGCGTTGATCGCAGGGATAAGTCTCATCACAGCAGCGATATCGACGGCGATATCAAGACCCGGGACCGGCACCAGCGAAGCTGCCGAGGCCACCGCCGCACGCCGCGTGACAATGACCTTGGCGCGCTTGACCGCCTCATCGAGCTCCGCCGCATTGCGCGGAAGGACAAGCAGCGCCACCGCCTGCGTGGCTTTCGCCCGCTTGGCGCTAAGCGTCGGAAACATGGCGCGTAGCGTCCTGATTTCAGGTGGACGTGCCACCGTTGTTGTCGCCGCCGCCATCCTTTTTCTTTACCACCAGACCGTAGATCACCAGCAACACAATCGCGCCGATCACTGACATGATAAACTTGGCGTTTTCGCCTTGTTTGTAGAGGCCAACGAACTGACCCAGAAAAGTCGCCGCGTATGCCCCCGCGATACCCAGCACCGCGGTCATGATAATCCCCATGCTGTCCTTGCCCGGATGCAGCGCGCGGGCGATCAATCCAGCAGCAAATCCCACCAGCGCAATCCATATAAAGTGCATCATGCGTGTAGTTCCCCTTAAACAGTAAAACTCAATAAGTCAGGTTTTGGCGTGTCTGGCGCTATTCCTGCAAACGTGCGGCGCGCCGACACGTTGACGGATTGTAGGAGGATTTGGCAGACGGGGATAGACGCCGTAGAGCATGCAGCTAGTTTCGCTGCTGATGCTCCATCCATTCTCCTTGTACCACGTCAAACGTCGTGCGCCGGTCGAACAGGCGGCCCCACACCTCCAATGACAGGAAAAATACCTTGTCACGGTGCGTAGTGGTGTTGATCCAGTGATTTACGGCGTCCTCGTTCAACTGGAAATACTCGCCCAACCAGCAATCCTTGCGCCATTTTTCCGGCAAACTAATCCATTCCCAGCCAGGAATGCCAAAACCGACTTTGGGCCGGTACACCAGGTCTTGGGGTATGTATTGCTCGAGTTGTTTCTTGAGGAACACTTTTGTGATCGGCATGATCGACAGCCCTTGACGGCCAAGCTTATGTGGCATGTCGAGGTTGGCCAGAAATTCGAATAGCGGTCGTTGCAGATAAGGCAGCACAGTATGCGTACCACTGGCGGCCGACATTTTGTCAATACGCAACATTAGCGGTACCAGATAGTCATAGAACTCTCGTAGCATCAACGTTGCGATTTCACTGTCTTCGCGAGTAGGCAGGTGTTTGAATTTGTCTTGAATGGTAGCTGTCAGGAATTGCAATTCCATGCGTCGCGCTGCCAGATCAATATCCAGCCCCGCACCATCCAGCGTACTGCGGGTGTTAAGGCCGAATTTGCCGAGCAGCGAGCGCAGCCGCTCGAATAGTTTTCGCACGGTGAGACCGCTTAATGGCGTGATCTGCGCCAAATGCCTGATCATCATGCTGTAGCGGAATAAACCCGAAGAACCCGCCATCAATGCATCCGCGCCTTCCCCGTCCAATACCAGCTTGCCGTGCGGTAGATGACCGTAGGCCGACACGTAATTAAGCGCGATGGCATTTTCAACAATGATGGGCGCACCCAAGTCCTGTATGGTCCGGCAAAAATGGCTACGAAATTCCAGCGGACCGAAGCGAACAGCGGAAAGTTTGACACCCAATTGTTTTGCCACTGCGCTGGCAAATTGAATTTCGGTTTCGACGCCCTCACCGTACAAGTCGACCGTTACCCCGGTAACGTTGGTTTGCTTGCGGGCAAACGCGGTCAACAGCGTGCTATCGACGCCACCGCTCACCAAGATAGTGACATCCTTGTTGTCCTTGACGGCATAGGTAATCGCGTCGTCAAAGGTGGTGTTGAATTTATCCACCAACGCGGCTGTGGGCAGCTTGAGATTGCTGCGATATACCTCCGGTTTGATGTAATCCTCAGGCGAAAAGTAGCGGGACGTTGTGAAGGAAAAATCCCTGGTCGAGATATCGAGCAGACAGCCCGCGGCCAGCGTGCGCACATCCTCAAACATCGTTAGCGGCGCCAACGCAGCGCCGTAGTGCAGCCACTCGGAAATGGAGGTCAAGCGCGTGCGACTTGCGCCTTGCAGGCTGGCAATATCATCCGCGACACTGACACCGGTGGGCGTTATCTTGTAGTAGGCGCTTCGAAGGCCAAACTTGTCGCGTACTACGCGAATGGTGTTTTGTGCGGGCAGCCACACCAAGGCAAGGAAAGGCCCGTCAAACGGTTCGATATTGGCGCTGTTTCCATCCGCCAGGGCCTGAAGAATTTCCATCAGAGCGGCTTCTCCGTTAGCGCCGCCAGTTGACAGGGAGCTCACGGGATAACCACACGCCATGAAACAGGCGTCCTTGTATTTGCCGTCGAGACTGCCCGGCAGGCGGACGACTTCAGCCTCGGCGTTTAAGCCCAGCGCCGCAGCTTGGCTTTGCAAGGCGCATGCAACGGAGATTTCAGCAATAAAAGGTTTTCTGTTCATGGTGTTGATTTATAGATTTCCAGGGGAAGGTAGCTGTTAAGACTGGGCACGCCATCAGCTCCCATGCCGCACCGCGCATCCGCCATCTACTGTGATTATCGTGCCGCTGATGTACGACGCGCGCGCCGAGGAGAGATACAGCACAGCATCCGCAACTTCCTCGGGCCGTGCAAGCCGGCCAAGCGGCGGGTCTTCCACCAACTCCCGCCAGCGATTCTTATTGCCCAACTCCGCTTGCGCTCGCTTTTCCAGACGCGCGCGCAACCGGTCGGTTTCGATCTGGCCGGGATTGACATCGACCACGCGCACTTGATGATCGACGCGCTCACCGCCGAGGTTACGCGTGAATGCCATCAGCGCGGCATTGCCGGTGCCGCCTGCGATGTAATCATGCCGCAGCCGTTCGCCCGCCACGCCGATCACGTTGACAATCACGCCGCTCTTACGCGCGCACATTGAGCGATAGATTTCGCGGGTGAGATTGATGTAGCCAAACACCGTGAGTTCCCAAGAGGCGCGCCAGCGTGCCTCGTCTATTTCGCGCAAATGACCGGAAGTAATGCCGCCTGCGTTATTGACCAAAATATCAACCTTAGAGCAGCGGCGCGCTAGCGCATTGATGTTACCTTTCTCGCTCAGATCCAGTGCATGAGTGGTGATGCCGACCTGGCTTTCGGCAAGAATTTTCGACCGTGCGGTTTCAAGATCGGCTGCGGTGCGTGCCGCCATGCGCACGTGGCAACCTTCGCGCGCGAACGCTTGCGCAATGGCAAAACCTATACCGCGCGACGCGCCGGTGACCAGCGTGGTCAAGCCTGTGAGTTCGAGATCCATGAATTCATTTTTAAATAATCAATAAAAACAGATACTTAGAAACCAAACACATTGGCGTGAGCATTACCGGCAATCGCCTGCGACGCGCGCAGCAGACAAACCTGATTGGTGCCGTCCGAGTGCAAAAAGCTCGAAGCATCGCGCAGGTATTTCTCGACTGGATGATCGTGCATGATCGACGCGCCACCAAGTACCTCGCCTGCCAGCCGGGCGCATTCAAACGCCGTTTCAGACGCGTTGACCTTGGCGAGCAATCCCAGAGCGCGCGCTTCGGGCTGTTTGCGGTCGGCGAGCCATGCCGCTTTCCAGATTTGTAATCGAGCAGCATCGAGTTTCATCGCCATGGTGGCAAGCATCATCGCAACGGCCTGCTGTTCAACAATGGGTTTGCCGCCCTGCACGCGCTTTTTCGCGTAATCAAGCGCGTATTCGTACGCCGCGCGACCCACGCCCAGCGCCGTGGCGGCAGCTTCAGCCTTGCTGCCCCACATGTAATCGCTGCGTAGCCGTCCGAGCAGGCCTTCGCCTTGCAGCATATTGCGCGCCGGGACGCGGCAGTTTTCAAAATGAAAAGTGCCGTTGGTAGCGAGGCGCTGGCTGCTTTTTTCGTGGAAGAATCCGGCTCGAAAGCCCGGCGTGTCGGATGGCACGATGAAAATGCTGCCGCCTTCGCGCAGGGTTTTGGATTTATCCGTGCGCGCCACCACGAAATACAGCTTGGCCATCGCGCCATTCGATACATAGCGCTTGGTGCCGTTCAGTACGTAATAATCGCCATCGCGCACCGCCGTGGTCTGAAAATCGATGTCAGGCGAATCGTAAAAGCCCTGATGATCGGAGCCCGCACCCGCTTCGGTGATGCCAATGGCGGTGGTCGCCTCCGGGTCAGCGACGAATTTTGGGATGAAGCGCTGCTGTTGTTCGGCGTTCATCGCCTCGCTGAAAAGATGCGCCATTTTCCAGCATTGATCCATGATGACCGCGAAGCCCAGATCACCGACAGCGAGTTCCTCGCCGACCAGGCACATGGTAAAAATATCACTCGCCGCACCGCCGAACTCTTTCTGTACGCCGAGAGTGCGTATGCCCTGTTTATCGGCTTCGCGGATCCAGTCCCAGGGGATGCGCTCACCGGCAGTGGGCAGCCGGTCGCGCCGTAGCACATCCGGCTTGATGATTTTTTCGCTGAACTCGCGGGCGACATTGCGCCAGCGCTGCTGCTCTTTCGTTAGTGAAAAATCCATTGTGACCTTTCATGGTGTAAGTATTTGTTTTTATAAATTTTTATAGAATGCGCTGTGTTCGACCTTGGCAGCCGCATCGCCCTCGTCCTTGGTATTGAAGAAGGCTATGGCGATGTCAAGCCGTTTTCCCAAGCCTGGCTACCTGTTTTGTGATCACAGCAGATGCTGCAATGATTGTAGTCGTTTGCAATGCGTTCGATTGACTTACGCGGACTTCAGCGTGGCATGGTGCGCCTGCAGAACGATTTATCCAGACGATAATTTTGCCTGATTTCGTGAAACCAGCGGCGAAGGTCAAGTACGGCGAAGCGATTGCGAAATACAACATAAGTCATTGATTTAAAACATTTATTTATTGGATCCTAGACGACTAGTTCAGAATCCTGCTGCAGCCATTTTCGTAGTGCTACGCCCATCCAAACAACCTCCACCACACCAAAGGGCCACGCGCCTTGCAAGAACCCATAAATGGAGCCGAGACCGCAGGCGGCGGCGAATCCCAGCGTGTAGTGGCGATGTTTATGCTCAAGCGCATAGCAAATCATCATCGCACTAACGGCGACGAGGCCGAAGGCCGTTAATGCATCCATAGCTGAATCTTCATCTAGCGTGTCTCCTGCGCTGATTGTGCGTCATTCAGCAGTAGAATTAAACCGTTGTGATCGTGGGAATTGGGGGAGGGCAGGCGCGATGCAAATCAACCGCTTCGACAATTTGGGCGCAGAAATCCTCGGTGTGGATGTGCGGACGTTGAGCGACGCCGACTTCGGGAAAATTTATCAGACGTGGCTCGATTGCAATGTGATTTGCGTGCGCGGTCAGTCGCTCGGAATCGCCGAGTATCTTGCCTACAGCCAGCGTTTTGGCGTAATCAGCCCGCACCCGTCGAAAAGCACGCGCCACCCGGATTGCCCGCAGGTCACTTTGCTGGGCATCAATAAATTCAACGCTGATGGCGCACTGAACAACGATATTTATCGCCGGGGCGGAGAAGGCTTTCATACGGATGGCTCGTATGAAGCAGTGCCTTACAAGGCCACCCAGCTTTATGCCGTGGCCATCCCCAGCCGCGGCGGCGATACGTTTTTTTCGAGTGCCTATGCGGCCTATGATGCTTTGCCGCAGCGGCTGAAAATTAAGCTGGAGGGACGTTATGGCACCTTCAAATACGGCGGGCTGAAACAATTAAACGCGTTGCTCGACGAAAAAGATCGCCGCTTGCCGCCCGTGCGGCATCCGCTCATACAGGTGCACGCTGAAACCGGCCGCAAGTTGCTGTATTTCGACCAGGGGAAAATTCTCACCATAGAAGGGCTGGATCCCGCTGACAGTGGGGCGACTATCGAAGAAATGATGGCTTACATGGTGCAGCCGCCATGCCAGTATCGCCATCAATGGCGCAAGGGCGATATCGTGATCTGGGACAACCGCTGTTCGTACCACAAGGCAGCGGCGGATTATCCCCCGGAGGAAGATCGCATACACTGGCGCGTTTCGATCAAGAGCCATTGATATGTTTCGACATCTGATTTTGGTCGGCGCAACAGCGCTTGGTGCGATGGGCGCGATGGTTGCGATCGGTGCAGATTACCCCACAAAGTCCATCCGCTTTATCAATCCCACCGCGCCGGGCGGTACTGCCGAACCGATTGCGCGAGTCATTGCGTTGAAAATGTCCGAGCATCTGGGGCAGACCGTCGTGGTGGATAGCCGCGGCGGGGCAGGGGGTACGGTCGGCACAGCGACTGCTGCGAATGCCGCACCTGACGGTTACACCATATTGCTCGGCGTGGTGTCGCCGATGGCGATCAATGTGACGTTGTACGGATCGAAGCTACCTTACCATCCACTGAAACATTTCGCCCCGGTGTCGATCATCACCAAAGTGCCGCAGGTGCTGTCGGTGCATCCCAGCGTGCAGTCGTCCAGCATCAGGCAATTGGTTGAACTGGCCAAGTCGCCCGGCAGCAAGTTGAACTACGGGTCGGCGGGCAGTGGTACTACGGGGCATTTGGTGGCAGAGTTACTCAAAAAGCGTGCGGGTATCGCCATAACGCATATTCCATTTAAGGGCTCCGGCCCTGCGCTGAGCGCACTGCTGTCAGCCGACGTGGGCATCATGTTCTCGGGCCCGCCAGCGGTGCTGGGCATGGCGCAGGCGGGGCGCTTGCGCGTGCTGGCGACCTCCGGCACCAACCGTACTCCGGTGTTGCCGGAAGTGCCGACTTTTATTGAATCGGGGCTGAATATCGACGTGACATCGTGGTACTGCCTGGTGGTGCCGGCGGGCACACCGCACGTCATCGTGTCGCGACTGCACGCGGCGCTGCTGGTGGCGCTGAAAAGTCCGCAGGTCGCCGACACGTTATTAAAAATGGGAGCGCCGCCAGAATGGTCAACGCCCGGCGAGTTGCGCGAATTTCTCGCATTGGAAATCAAGAAGTTCGCTGAAGTGGTGGAAATTGCCGGCGCGAAAATTGACTGAGTCTGCCGCGACGGACTCCGGCGACTTAAACGCGTTGTTGGCTGGCGCTGTGCGTGATGCGCCGCATGGCATCGCGCTGATTCACGGCGACACCCGCATGACCTATGGGCAACTGCACGCTCAGGCGCAGGCGCTCGCGGCGGGGTTACGCGCACTGGGCGTGACACGCGGTAGCCGCGTGGCGATCGCATTGCCGAATATGCCAGTTTGGGTGGCGCTGCAATTTGCCTGCGCACGCATAGGAGCGATTGTGGTCGCAGTAAACACGCGTTTTCGCAGTGCGGAGTTGGGCGATATTCTGGCGCGATCTGGTGCGCAAGTAATTGTTTTTATTGATAAATTTAGAAACGTTGATTTTGCAGTCCTAATGAGCGAAGTAGCTCGCGCAAACCTGCGTGACGTGAAACATTGGGTAGTTTGCAGCGCAGGCGATGTCGGCATGCTACCGGCGACCTTGTGCGAAATTCCAGTCATTCCTTTGCAACATCTGGCGAAGCCTGCTGAAAACGCAGTTGCGGGGGGAGCGGAGGACGGCTGCGTGATGTTTACGACGTCCGGCACCACCAGCCAGCCGAAACTCGTGTTGCATACCCAGCGATCCATCGCGCATCACGCGCAGGAAACCGCGCGCATGCTGGGTTACGACGCGCCGGGTTCGGTGATTCAGGTGGTAACGCCACTGTGTGGCGTATCCGGATTCGGTATGCCGTTTGCAGCGATTGCCGCACGCGCGCCGTGCGTGATGCCGCCGGCGTTTGAAGCGCGCACAAGTCTCGATTTGATCGTACAGCATCGTGTGACGCATGTGCACGCTAATCACGAGATCATCCACCGTTGGCTGGAAGCCGCACGCGACAGCGATGATTTGTCGAGTATCCGTGTGGTGAATTGCGGGTCTGGCATCGCCAGCGTGATGGATCGAGCGGCTCGCCGCGGAATCCCTGTGCTATCGATCTATGGATCCAGCGAAATGCAGGCCCGTTTTTCGCGTCAGAATCCCGGGCTGTATCCCGAGCGGCGGCTGGAAGCCGGCGGTTTTCCGCTGTCGCCGCACGGCTCGGTGCGAGTGGCTGATATCGACAGCGGTTGTCTGCTGCCGTACGGTGAAAAGGGTGAATTGCAAATCCGTGCCCCCAGTCAGATGCAGGCGTATTTCGGCGATGCCAAGGCAACTGCGCGCGCGTTCAACGCCGATGGGTTTGTACGCACCGGCGATTGCGGCTACATGCGGGCCGACGGTAGCTTTGTGCTTGAAGCCCGCATCGGCGACGTGCTGAAACTGTCCGGTTTTATGGTCAGCCCCTCCGAGATCGAAGCCTGGGTGATGCGCTATCCCGGCGTTGTGCAATGCCAGGTGGTTGGTACGCCGGCAACACAAGGCGGGCAGAGTGGGGCACACGTCAAAGCCGTAGCGTTCGTGCGCTGTGAAGTCGGTGCGTCTTTCGACGAAGCGCGTGCGTTACAGTTTTGCCGGGAAAAGATTGCACACTACAAAGTGCCTGCGCGCATTGTGCGTCTTGACGAGTTTCCGCTAACTGCCGGGGCGAATGCACCAAAGGTGCAGAAACATCAGTTGCGTGAAATGGCACGCGCGCTGGGCATTGGCGCATGAGCGCGGGTGGCACGCAGCGCCAACCACGGATAGCTGCGCTTAAGCTGTATCTGAATTTACAAATTTGTCACGTGATTTACTGGAAATATACGTCTATCTGTATATACTGTTTCCAGAGGCGCTTATTACATTGAGTATTGTGTTGTGAAGACCCCATTTAGAATCAGATCGGCGCGTTTGGTAACCAAGTAGAACACTTGAATGAAGCACCTGCTCACCATTGACGACGACAGCCATTTTTTCGGGCTGATTATTTCTGCCATTGCCACGCCGATGGGATTTTCGTGCCAGCACGCGCGCACGTTTTCCTCGTTCAAGGAAATGCTGACGGATGACGTTGCGGTGATCATGGTGGATCTTATGATGCCGGGTGTAGACGGGATCGAGGTACTGCGGTTTTTGTCTGAGCAGCGCTGCCGCGCCGGCATTTTGCTTTTCAGTGGTGCTGATCGGAGCACCCTGCTGGTGGCGGAAGAAATGGCACGTGAGTTGCGACTGCGAGTGCTGGGGCGACTTAGCAAGCCGATGGTTCGGGGCGACCTCGAAGCCTTTCTAAGGCAGGCGGACGATCTTGAGCCATTGATAAAAACCATCGATATTCCGCCGGCTGCCCCGATCATATCGGCGGATGCCTTGCGCCGCGCCATATTGGAGCGGCAACTGACCGTGCATTATCAACCGCAAATTGACGTACGGTCGGGCGTAGCATCGGGGGTGGAAGCGCTGGTGCGCTGGCAGCATCCGCAGCATGGGTTGCTGTATCCCGATAGCTTTATTCCTTTGGCTGAGTCCATCGGCGTTATCGAGGATTTGACCTGGCTGGTAGTGGAGGAGGTATTTGAAGCTGAGCCGCTATTTGCGGCCAGCGGCTGGGCGCCGCGGCTTTCGATTAACATATCGGCGTTTTCGTTATGCGATTTGAAGCTACCTGACCGGCTGATGGCCAGCGCCCAAGTGGCGCGCATTTCCCCGGAACGGCTGATTGTAGAAATTACCGAATCGGGTACGCTGCAAAAAGTGGCGCAGGCTCTGGACATTCTGGCGCGCCTGCGGTTACGCGGTATTCATTTGTCGATCGACGATTTCGGCACAGGTTTTTCGATGATGCATCAGCTGAAGCGTATCCCGGCGACCGAGATAAAAATCGACAAGGGTTTCGTGGATACCATGGATACTGACCACGCCGCTGAAGTGATTGTTCGGAAGACCATCGAAATCGGCCATGAATTGCGCATGAAGGTGGTGGCCGAGGGCGTCGAAACTGCGGCGCAATTCCAGCAACTGGGCCAGCTAAACTGTGACATCGTTCAAGGATATCTGTTTGCCCGCCCGATGCCACTGCA
>SYEN01000516.1 GCA_005800795.1 Burkholderiales bacterium
CGAAGGCGGATATGGCTGCGGTCGACGATCTGCATAAAGCCCGCGTTGACGCGTTTGGGGAATCGCGGGTGGGCCTCAATCAGCGGGCCGTCAATGGCAACAGGTGCGGAATCGACATCTGCCACCACCTGCACGGCGTGGGGATTGCCCATTGATAAACTATTGATTTTATTGATATTTTTATTTATCAATAAATCGTAGGTCAGCGCCTGCTCAGGCGCGTCAAACGGAATTTTCGCCGGCTCAAACACGGGTGCACCCATATCCACGGTGACCTGTCCGTCGGCCTCCAGTTGAGGCTCGATCACGCCGCTCAGCGTACCGACCCGGATGCGGGTTTTGGTAGTCAGTTTCTTGTCGTGCACAAAGCGTACGAAGCAACGCGCACCGTTGCCGCACTGTTCCACCTCGCCGCCGTCGGCGTTGAAAATGCGGTAGTAAAAATCGGTATCGGCGGCGCGCGGCTTTTCCACCAGCAGCACTTGATCGCAGCCGACGCCGAAATGCCGGTCGGCCAGCGCACGCAGCTCGACGGGCGCCAGTTGAATGGGAGTAACCGTGGCATCAATCACCACAAAGTCATTGCCCAGCCCGTGCATTTTGGTGAATTTAAACCTCACGCTTCACCACTTTCACCATAATGTAGTCATCCATCCAAAACCCGCCGGCGATTTTCTTGAGTGAGGTGTTGGCAATCACAAACCCGTGCTTGCGATAGGCGCCGATGGCGGTTTTGTTGCGGCGGTTTACCGCCAGTGTCAAATGCGTGCAGCCGTGGGCTGCCATTTGTTGCGCCACGTGATCGATCAACTGGCCGCCATAACCTTTGCGTTGCGCGCGCGGATGCAAATACAGCTTGTCGATTTTGACCGTGCCGGGCGCGGAGGTAAAAAAATACGAAGTGTAACCGGACATTTGCCCATTCAGCAGCAGCACGTCCCACCAGACATCGCGGCGCTGCAGTTCTTCGCGAATCACCACAGCATTGTACCGTTCCGCCAGCATGGATTCTATCTGCGCCATGCTGATAATGCCCGGATAGTGCGCACGCCAGATGTCGCCCGCAAGCGCACTCGCTGCCTCGACCTCGTTGTCGCGCAGTGGACGGATTTCCATGGCTTCATTCGGCTGATTCATAGGGACTCCTTTCCCCCGGCGGGCGTGTCTTGAAACGCTTGTGCACCCAATAATACTGTTCGGGCATTTCGCGCACACGGTCCTCGATGAATGCATTCATGCGGCGGGTGTCGGCTTCAACGTCATCGGTCGGGTAATTGTCCCACGCCGGATAAAAGCGCAGTTCGTAACCTTGCGCACCGGGCAATTGCCGCGTCACTGCGGGCACCACCACGGCACGCGCCAGGCGCGCCATGCGCGCAAGGCCGGTAATTGTCGCCGCCGGCACGCCGAAAAAAGGTACGAACAACGCATCACGCGCGCCCAAATCCATGTCCGGCAAATAGTACAGCGGTAACCCGCCACGCATCGCTTTCACCACCGGGCGGATGCCGTCCTGCCGCGAAAACAGCACCGGTGTGACAAAACGCGTGCGGCCATGACGCAACACTTTGTCGAACACCGGGTTCTTCTGCTGGCTGTAAACCGACACGCCTCGCCATTCGCAGATGATGCGCGAACCGCCCATGTCGAGCCCGGCGAAATGCGGCGCAAGCCAGATCACCGGTTTGCCTGCCACGGCCTGCCAATGTTCGATGCCCACCACGCGCACCAGTTTCTGGATGCGTTCCTTCGGCGCCCACCACAGGATGCCGTGCTCCAAAAAGCAACGCGCCACCACTTTGAAATGCTCGCGTGCAGCGCACGTGCGTTCAACCTCGCTCCACTCAGGAAAACACAGTTTCAGATTGGTCAGCGTGACGTGGCGCCGTTCGCGCGCCACTACGTACAACAGTGCGCCAGTGGCTCGGCCCAAAGGCGCCAGCAATGCCAGCGGCAGCCAATGCAGCAACCACACCAGAGCGAGGCCGATGCGCATTATTGAATAGCCAAGCCCGGCGGCGGCGCCCCGGCAGGCACCTTGTACCGGTTGTAGCCCCACAGATACTGCGCCGGGCAGCGGCGAACCACCGTCTCAACCGCGCGGTTCAACGCGGCTTCGTCAAACCCCTCAGCTGGCAATACTTCAAAATGGAAACGGTAGCCCGCGCCACGCTGCAAACGCTCCGCGTGCGCCATCACCAGCAGTGCGCCGGTGGCTTTTTGCAGACGGCTTACCAGCGTCATGGTGTAGGCGGGCCGACCGAAAAAATCCGCCCATGCGCCTTCACCGACACCGGGTGTTTGATCGGGTAACAGGCCCACCGCTTCGCCGCGTTGCAGCGCCTTGTAAAAAAGACGCACGCCACGCAGATTGGCCGGGGCCACCTTCGCACCAGTACGGCTGCGGCCTTCGATCATCAGCGGCTCCAGCCAGCGCAGCTTGGGTGGCCGGTACAGCACAGTAAGCGGCGTGCGCCGCGCAACATACAACGCAGAAATTTCAAACCCGCCCAGATGCGGTGTCAGAAAAATGACGCCTTGCCCCGGCTGACGTGCGCGTTCGACCACTGTCCATGAATCACTCTGCGACCAGCGCTGTATCGACGCATCCGGCGCAAACCAAAACGCCGCCAGTTCCAGCGCGCCCTTGCCGGTCTCGGCGATGTTCTGTTTGACCAGCGCCTCCCTATTGGCACCGGCACACACGCCGCTGGAAATCAGATTTTCGCGCAGCCGCCTTGCGTAGGTGGGCGAAGCCCGGTAAGTGACCCAGCCCGCCGCCGCGCCCAGCGCATGCAACACACGCAGCGGCAAACGACCCACACAGATCATTACGAAGCGAATCACGGTTTTGTCGAAGAATCAAGGGCTTCATGGTATTCTATGCGTTTTTACTCAACCCATCCTCAACCATCCAAGCTGAAAACTGACTAAACTAACAGCCAACATCATGAGCGATTTCCTGTTTACCTCCGAATCCGTTTCCGAAGGCCACCCTGATAAAGTCGCCGACGCGATTTCCGATGCCGTACTTGACGCGCTACTCGCGCAAGACCCGCGTTCACGCGTGGCAGCCGAAACACTGGTCAAGGACAACCTCGTGGTGCTGGCCGGTGAAATCACCACCGGCGCCAAAGTCGATTATGCACAAATCGCGCGCAACACCATCCGCCGCATTGGCTACAACGATCCGTCGATAGGCTTCGATGCCGACACTTGCACGGTACTCGTGCAATATGGCCAGCAGTCGCAGAACATCGCGCAGGGCGTGAACGAAGGCTCGGGGCTCGATCTTGAACAAGGCGCGGGCGATCAGGGTCTGATGTTCGGCTTTGCCTGCGATGAAACACCGCAACTGATGCCGCTACCGATTTACCTGTCGCACCGGCTAGTTGAGCGTCAATCCGAAGTGCGCCGGGATGGGCGCTTGAAATGGCTGCGCCCGGACGCCAAGTCGCAGGTCACCATCAAGTACGTAAACGGCAGGCCCGACTCCATCGAGACCGTGGTGGTGTCCACGCAACACGGTCCCGGCCTCACGCACGACCAGATCAAGGAGGCCGTGATCGAGCAGATCATCAAACCCGTGCTGCCGAAGGAACTGGTGAAGGGCAAGATCAACTACCTCGTCAACCCCACCGGCGCGTTTGAGATCGGCGGGCCCAAGGGCGATTGCGGCCTCACCGGA
>SYEN01000517.1 GCA_005800795.1 Burkholderiales bacterium
CAACCGCCAGCCAACGCGCTGCCGCAGGGCGCCATACACGCTGATTTGTTTCGCGATAACATATTGTTTAATAAGGGAATTTTAGCTGGCGTTATCGACTTCTATTTTGCCTGCTCCGGCACGTTGCTCTACGATGTGGCGATTACCGTCAACGATTGGTGCCTGCAACCGCGAGCGAATGGCGATGGCAGCAGCCCGCTTGACGCGGCGTGCGCCAGTGCTTTGCTCGCGGGTTATCGCACTGTACGTCCGTTCACTGCGGCTGAACAATCAGCCTGGCCGGGATTGTTGCGCGCGGGTGCGCTGCGCTTCTGGGTGTCGCGGCTGTACGACTACCATTTGCCGCGCAAGGGTGAAATGACGCATGCCAAGGATCCGGGGCATTTTCAGCGCCTGTTGCGCGCACACATTGCCGCCGGAGCACACCAGATTGAATTGCCTCGCTAACGGCGGCGGGGCGCTTATAATTCCAGTGTCCCGTAAACTGAAACTCGCGGAATAATTTCGTAACGCTCATGGTGCAATCTCGTTCGGTAGCGGCGTCGCGTGGCCTGCGGTGGATAGGCGAAGGCTTTGCGCTATTCAAAAAGAGCGCGGCGATGTGGTTGATGATTACGTTGGGGCTGTTTGTCGCGTTCAAGATAATTCTGGTGATTCCGTTCATCGGGATTTTCGCCATCCTGTGCCTGCCCATCATTCTGGTGGGCTTAATGGAGGGCTGCCGCGCAGTCGATTTGGGCCAGCCGCTAAAACCTGCGTATCTGCTGAGCGGATTCATGCGCAACACGGCTGCACTGGCCTTGCTCGGCGCCTTGTATCTTTTTGGTAACCTATTGATTTTATTGATAATTACTACACTTGGCGGTGATTCGCTGATGCAGGTGCTGAAATTCAGCGCCGAACGGAAAGTCACGCCGGAAAATATCCATCTCATCCGCGAGGCGGTATCGAAAGCCACAATGTCGGTCATGGTGGGCTGGGCGCTGTCTCTTCCGCTGACCATGGCCTGCTGGTTCAGCCCACTGCTGGTTTACCTGCATGACATAAGGCCGCTGCCCGCCATGGGCATGAGCCTGAAGGCTGGCCTGCAAAACCTGATGCCGTTTCTGCTCTTTGGAGCGGCCGGTTTTCTGGCACTGATCATCGTCACGCCGGTCGCCATGGCCACGCGCATCCTCGACTTGGGCATGTGGCTGCTGGCGCCGGTGGTGATCCCGTCGATCTACGCCAGCTATCGCGATATTTTTGTGGCAGTGGATGCGCCGCCGCCCGGCTCCGCCGCGCCCGATTCTGACAAGCCGGCGTAAACCTAACGACGCTGGCCTACGCCAACTTAAGCCGGTGAAAGATTGGCATATTCCAGCAGCAGCCACTTCAGGCCGTTACCGCGAAAATTCACCTGTACGCGTGCCTCGGCGCCGCGTCCTTCCGCGCTGACGATTACACCCGTACCGAATTTTGCGTGCAACACACTCTGGCCGATGCGCCAGGGCATGCTTGCGTGAGACGTGAGGTGTGAGGCGTAAGGTGCAACAGGGGACGCCACGCCGCCAGCATATCCCGCATTTCCCATAGAGCCTGTATAGCCCGCCGTTGCCTGATAACGCGGCCGCGCGTTGATACGCCGCAACAGCGCTTCGGGAAGTTCATTGAAAAAACGCGACGGCACGTTGTAGCGCGTTTGCCCGTGCAGCATGCGGCTTTGTGCCAGCGACAAATACAGGCGCCGCCTCGCGCGCGTGAGCGCCACATACATCAGCCGCCGTTCTTCCTCAACACCCCCATCGTTTGCCGCTTCATTGAGGCTGTTCTCGTGCGGGAACAGCCCTTCCTCCATGCCACTGATGAACACCGCGTGAAACTCCAGCCCTTTGGCCGAATGCACCGTCATCATTTGCAACGCTTCCGCGCCCGGTAGTGCCTGGTGCTCGCCGGCCTCAAGCGCCGCGTGCGCGAGAAAGGCCGCGAGCACGTCGTCAGCCTCGTTGGCCAGCCCAGCCTGCTCGGCAACCACCGGCGATGCGATATTGGTTTCTGCAGCGGCCTGCAATGGGTCGGCAACCAGCCAGACGTCGCCTTCGGCCACAAACGCCGCCGCCGCATTCACCAGTTCGTTCAGATTTTCAATGCGGTCTGCGCCTTCTTTTTCATTCTGATAATGGGTGCGCAAGCCACTCGCGTCGATCATGTGCTCGATAATCTCGGGCAGCGGCAGGCCCAGCGTGGCCGCTCGCATTTTCTCGATCAGCCGCACAAACGCGCCGATGCTTGAGGCCGCCTTGCCCGACAGCGTATTCGCGCACGCCGCCGCCCACAGGCTGATGCCGCGCTGTTGCGCCAGCGCCTGCACCTGCTCCAGACTGCGCGCACCGATGCCGCGCGTGGGGAAATTCACCACACGCAGAAAAGCGCCATCATCTTCCTGTCCTTCCTGCTGCGCCATCAGTCGCAGATAGGCGAGCGCGTGCTTGATCTCCTGCCGCTCGAAAAACCGCAGGCCACCGTACACCCGGTACGGCACCGAGGCATTGAACAGCGCATGCTCGATCACCCGCGATTGCGCATTCGACCGGTACAGCACCGCGATATCGCCCAGCCGTACGCCGTCGTTGCGCAGTGCCTTTACTTCTTCGACCACGAAGGCAGCTTCTTCCAGATCACTGGCAGCTTCATACATCCGCAGCGGTTCGCCCTTGCCTTCGGAGGTCCACAAATTCTTGCCCAACCGCCGCTCGTTATGACTGATGAGCGCATTGGCGGCATCAAGAATGTTGCCGTGCGAGCGGTAATTCTGTTCGAGCTTGATCACGGTATCCACCGCAAAATCGCGCTCGAAATGACGCATGTTTTCCGTGGTGGCGCCGCGAAAGCCATAGATGCTTTGATCGTCGTCGCCCACCGCGAACATGCAGCTTTCCTTGCCACCCAACAGTTTCAGCCAGCGGTATTGCAGGCGGTTGGTATCCTGAAATTCATCCACCAAG
>SYEN01000006.1 GCA_005800795.1 Burkholderiales bacterium
CGCCGGTCTACAGCGTGTCCACCATCGAAGATCACATCGCGCCGTGGAAAACCGTTTACTCAGGTGCGGTGGTGTTTACCAGTCCGCTGCGCTTTGTGCTCGGCGGTTCAGGCCACATCGCCGGCACGGTGAACCCGCCGGCAGCCAACAAGTACGGCTACTGGACGAATGACAAACCGGCCCGTGCATCGGCTTCTGTGTCCGATACTTCCGCCGACGATTGGCTCACCAGCGCCACACAACACGCCGGCTCATGGTGGACAGACTGGCAACAGTGGGTGCATCAACACGGCGGCGGCAAAGTGCACGCGCGCGCGCCGGAAAAAGGTGCGCATATGAGCAAACTCAAGGCGCTGGAAGACGCGCCGGGGTCTTATGTGCGGGTGCGGCTGGATGGCACTGTCGCCGGATAAGTCTGCCTACGCTTCAGCTTTTTCAGTCTTGGTCACCAGCGGCCAATCGGGCCTGTCAATGGCGAATGCCTCGGTGACCACGGCGTAATCCATATAGCCCAGCCGCGCCACCAGTTTGGCGGCAGCGGTGTCGAAGCGGCCATTGACGATGAACGCATCGTCAATGTGCATGGCGACCACATGGCCGATCACCATCACGTTTTTCTTTCCGGAACGCGGGTCGACCGGCAGTTCCAGCAACTGATGCACCTTGCATTCCAGATGCGCCGGTGAAGCCGCCACGCGCGGTGGCTTGACCAATCGCGAGGGAATATGGGCGATGCCGGCGGCCTGCATTTCGTCGATGCCGCGCGGCGCGGGCGCCGACGTGTCGTTCATCGGGTGGCGCAGATCCCACGTCACCAGATTGCACACGAATTCGCCGGTCTCACGCACATTGCGCAAAGAATCTTTTTCACCGCCGTCGGCGTCGTGCGTACCGTTCGCCCCAAAGAACACCATGGGCGGGTCGGTCGATACCGCGTTGAAGAAAGAATACGGCGCGAGATTCACCACGCCCTTGCTGCTGAGGGTGGTCACCCAGCCGATGGGTCGCGGCGCGACGATAGCCTTGAATGGGTTGAACGACAAGCCGAGTGCTTTCAGCTTTTCGCGGTTGAGATCCTTGGTTTCACAAAACATGTTGGGGCCTCGCGGAGGGTTGGGGTGCGCAAAAAGTTGGCGCGGTAAACCGGGATAAAACACAAGCCCAATCGGGTCGAACAGCCACGTCCGATCGCCGGCGTTTTCTGGATTCTTCGCGACGCGGCTCAACCGGCCCGCGCCACAAAAGTTTTTTCGGCTGGCCCAGTGAGCTTACCGCGAGGCGCCCGCGCATCAAGCGGTAGCTTTTGACATCCAGTTTCGGAAACACGGGGGTATCACAAAAATGAATCGGTGGCGGTAACAGGTCATTCGGCAGGGCCCATTTCGGCTATCGACGCTTTCATGTTATCGAACCTGCTCGCGCAGCATCACGTCGCTGCGAATGTTTTTTGTGGTCGTCGGCGAAGACGTAAGCGTGGGTGTTTATGGTCATGATGAAGCGGGAGTTGGCGTCCCGGAAAGCACCAAACATATCACAGAGACGGTTCTGTCATGACAGTACGAATTCAAGGTCATTGTAAAAATATAAATAAAAACAGATGCTTACAGATTATCTGATCCAGGGTTTGGCATTGCTCTGCCACTGGCTGACGCCATGCCAGCTCTGGCCCGCTTGCTTGCGGTGGCGCGTGAAACGGGCGGATAATCGTGTCATGTTCTCCCGTCGCCGCCAGAAGGTGTCCGCGTTGATCGCACTGTGTGCGGTGTTGTTTGCCGGGCTGTTGCCGGCATCCTCGGCGCTGGCGCGTGCGACTGTGTTCGTGAACGACGCGCTGGTGATGGGCGTGATCTGCACCACGCACGACGGCAAGGTAACCTCTGTGCCGTCGCCGTCCTCAACACCTTCGGTGCCGCTGGCGGCTCATGGGCATTGCGCATTGTGCGTGATCTCCGGTTCGGCTGCGCTGATGCCCTGCGCGATTGCAGTTAACAGTTTGACCGTTGCGCCTGCGGGTGTGCCGACACTGCCTGCCTCAAGCGCGCCGCCGCGCGAAAACTTTGCGCTGCATCCGCTGATCCCGCGCGCGCCTCCGCGCATCATTTAATCCTTCGTTTGTTCTGGCCGCGTTTCTACGCGGCAGCGGCGCTTGATGCGCCATCGTAACTTTTTGTTTTTAAAGGATTATTATGAGAAAGATTAATAACATTCCCGCGCTCGTCAAATTGCTGGCCGCCGTCGTTGCTACAGCGGCAGGCATGGCCCACGCGCAAAGTATCGAAGTCAAAGACGCGTGGGTGCGCGGCACGGTGCCGGCGCAGCGCGCCACCGGCGCATTTATGGAAATCATCGGCAGGAATTCGGTGCGGCTGATCGGTGCGGCAAGCCCGGTTGCGGGCACGGTCGAAATTCACAACATGACCCTCACCAATGGTGTAATGAAAATGTTCCCGGTCGAGGGCATCGACGTGCCTGCGGGCAAGACGGTGAAGCTTGCGCCAGGCGGTTATCACGTAATGTTCATGGGGCTCAAACAGCAGATTATGGCGGGCGACAAGGTGCCGCTGGATTTGCTGCTGGAAACCGCCGACAAGAAGCGTGAGACCGTCAGCCTGCAAGTCGAGGTGCGCGACATCACAGGTAACCGCGCGGGCCCGCATTAAATTTGTAAGACAGCGGCAATGCTCGCCGACCCAATGCCGATCCTTCCGTCTGTGGCAGCGAGTAGCCGCAACGTTGACGAAGCAACGCGTGGCGCCCAACGCCTGGACGCGTGCTGCGCACGTGTACGCTGGTGCTAAATGGCCGCTATCGTGAAGCGCTGATCGTCATCCGTCGCCATCTGATTCACGAGTTCGATTTCCCACGTCAGATATTCCTGCATTGCCGCTTCGACGTTTTCGCTTTGCTCCCGCGCCTTGAGGCGGACATCCTCGGGTGTGGTCGCCATGCGCGTGGCGCCTTGCTCGACGGGAAAGCCTGCCTGCTGCCATGCCGCCGTGCCGCCGGTCAGCGCCAAGGCTGTGCGCGTACCGATGGCTGATACGTCAGCCGCGGCCAGCCGGGCCAGTACGCCGTCCGATGAAGTAAACACGAGGGTGTCATCGGGCGGCACTTTCGCCAGTATTTCATCCAGCCGAGAGCGCAGCCCATACCACGCGCCGGGTATGTGACCGTCGAAATAATCGCGGCTCCAGCCCACATCCACCACGCTCACGGCACCAGCTTGCAGACGCTGCTGGAGCGCTGCCGCGTCTATCGATGTAACACGCGCCTCATCGGCGCCCAGCGTGCGCGCCGCCCAAGGCCCCTGCTGCGTGCCGAGCCTGCGCATATCCAGTGTCAACGCAGCCGCGTCCCAGCCCATCTGCTTCATCCAGTGCGCTGTCATGATCGCGCGCACGCCGTCGTCATCCACCAACACCACGCGCGCACCCCAGGTGGCGGTGTGGCGGTCGGTTTCCTGCACCAGTTGACCACCAGGTACATTTTTCATGCCGGGTATGTGGCCTGTGGCGTATTCCGCC
>SYEN01000049.1 GCA_005800795.1 Burkholderiales bacterium
CGTCGAGCAGCATCAGATCGCAGCGGCTCACCAGCGCCTGCGCCAGATTCAGCCGCATACGCCAGCCGCCGGAGAATTCCGCCACTGGCCGCTCGATTTCATTCGGCGCGAAGCCCAGCCCCGCCATCAGCGACGCTGCCCGCGCCCGCGCGCCGTAGCCGCCGATGTCATTCAGCCGCCCGTGCAGCTCACCCAATTTATCGCCGCCGTCGTGCGCGGCCTCAGCCGCTGCGAGTTCGCGTTCGATTTCACGCAACTCCGTGTCGCCTTCCAGCACGTAATCAATGGCCGGCATGTCGAGCGCAGGTGTCTCCTGCGCCACCGTGGCAATACGCCACGCCGGTGGCAACTCACAATCACCCAGGTCGGCATGCAACTCGCCGCGCAGTAACGCGAACAGACTCGACTTGCCGCTGCCGTTGGCGCCCACCAGCCCGATACGCCACCCCGCATGCACCTGCAAATTGGCGTCAACAATCAACTGGCGCGCACCGCGTGCCAGCGTGAGATTTTTAAACTGAATCACCTGCGAACCGCCTGCTTAAAGAAAGGGCGCAATGATAGCGGGTGCGAGGGTGGGTTGCGAGGAATTATTGCGTTATGTCGTTACGTAGCTATGCATTCCAAAAACGGCGACACTCTTTTCGCGCAACAAAGTAGGAACCACAGCACGCCTCCCCAACCGAAAACCATTAGCCAGAAAAATGGCTGCGTAGTTTTTAACTTGCCCGGTATTGAAGGATCCTTCGGTAGCGCATCGTCAAAATCTAAAAGTGCTCTAGCCCATCCAACCTTTCTCGGAAAACCAGCTTCAATTTTCTTAAGTTGCTTTTTCCAATGAGTATGCGCACCCCAGAGCTTCCTAATAACATAGGATGACCATATGCTCGCGGCGATACCACCTAAAGTTATCGCAATACATACTTCCCACCACATTGAAATATCGCTGCGCTTCGAATAGACATAACCAGCGGCCACAAAAAGTGACAGGTTATAAGCCACTAGAAAATGGAATCGCGACCAAATTCCGTCGCCTTCCTGACTTAGCTTCGTAAACAATATTTGGTAAAGCACCAGTAGGTTTCTGCGGGACTCTTCTTCTACTTTTTTCTTCTCTATCCCGTTTTGCATCATATCTAATTCCTAGTTGTCGCAAACATTGACCTCAATTTTTACTACCCAACAACGTCTAGCCCTCGCGGAGCTAATTCACGGCCTCATCCCCAAAGCCACCGCCAACTTGCTATACATCTCATACTGCTCCCGAACGTATTTCTCGGTTTCAGCAGGAGAACGGATCGCCGCAATGCCGCCGATGCGCGCGTTGCCCGCTTGCCAATCCGGGTCTTTCGACAGCTTCTGAAAGACATCGGCCCATTTGTCGACGATGGGCTTAGGCAAACCTGCGGGCCCCATCAATGCGGTCCAGCCGACGATTTTTTCCATGTCGGGGAAACCGGCTTCCTTCGCGCTGGGTGCATCGGGCAATTCCTTCAGGCGCTGCGGCGTGACCAGCAGCGGGCGCACGCGGCCGCCTTGCGCCTGCGCGATGACCGTGGGCGCGTTGTTGCAGGCGAAATCGACTTGCCCGCCCATCACCGCTGTGGTGACTTCGCCTCCGCCTTTGTGATGAATGCCGACGGCGTGATCCTTGGTCAGCCCGCCCAACGACATGAAATACTGGGCTGCCATTTCCTGGCTGGTGCCTGAGCCTGCGGTGGAATAATTCAGCTTGCCAGGGCTTTTGCGCATGGCGGCAATCAGATCAGTCGCCGTGCGCGCGGCGGAATCGGTTTTGACGAAGCAGATGTACGGATTCAACTCGATCAGCGAGATCATGGTGAATTCGTTCCATTTGTACGGCAGCTTGGCGTCGATCGCGGGTAACACGGCATGCGTGGCGATGCGCGCCACCAGCAGCGTGTAACCATCGGGCGCGGCATTCTTGACCGACATCGCGCCAATGATGCCCGATGAGCCGACACGATTGAACGGCACGATGGGGCGGTTGTTCAGGTATTTCGAGGCCTGCTGCGCAACATTGCGGCCGGACAAATCCGAGTCGCCGCCTGCCGCAAATGGAATGACGAAGAGGATGGGTTTGGTGGGATAGCCTTGCTGGGCAAAAGCCGGTGATGCGAAAACAGTCACGGCAAACACGGCCACTGCCTGACGTGCCTATTTTGGAAATTTCATGCGCGTGCCTCCGATGAATAGCATTAGTAACTTTGGCAACATGGGAATTTTCGTAGCCCGCAAGGAACGACGCGTAATACGGGCTACGATTTTTTTGACCTACAACCGCCCCAACACATACTCCGCCGAGCTAACCTCAAACTGCCCCGGCTTTTCCAGATGGAATTGTTTCACCACGCCGTTCTCGATCACCATGGCGTAGCGCTGGCTGCGTAGCCCCATGCCGCGCGCGGTGAGGTCTTGTTCGACGCCCATCGCCTTGGTTAGTTGCGCACTGCCGTCACCCAGCATGCGCACCTTGCCCTGGGCCTTGCACTCGCGACCCCAGGCGGACATGGTGGGTGCATCGTTGACGGACACGCACCACACTTCGTCTATGCCCTTGGCCTTGATTTTGTCGATTGCCTGCACGAAACCGGGCAGGTGACGTTGCGTTCAGGTCTTGGTGAACGCAGCCGGCACACCAAATAATACGATGCGTTTGTCGGCTGCGGCCTGTTCGATATCCACTTCGTTGGCACCGAGCGAGCAGGTGTTTTCCCATTCGCCGGCAAGTTCCCACAGCTTGCCGCCGGGGAGTTTGTCGCCTGTTTTGATCATCGGGTTTCTCCTTGAAAATTGGTGGTATTGGCGTGATAGTATAACTCTCGAAGTTGTATTGCTCTGCGATTCCCCCTCTCCCTAACCCTCTCCCCCGTGTCCGGGGGAGGGGGATTCTTGCGAAGGAATTCCCGTGCCCATCGATTACGAAAAAATCATGCAGATCGACATCCCGGCGGTCGAGCAAATGCTGACGCCGCGCGACACCATGCTCTACGCACTGGGTGTGGGTTTGGGCGCCGATCCGATGGACGAGCAGCAGTTGCCGTATGTCTACGAAAAAAATCTTACAGCACTGCCGACAATGGCAATCATTCTGGGCTACCCCGGCCCGTGGCACGCCACGCTGAACACCGGCATTACGCGCAGCCACGTGGTACATGGCGAGCAGGGCTTTGTGATTCACAAGCCGCTGCCGGTGGAGGGTGTGATCACCGGCAAAACGCATCTGAAGGCCGTGCTCGACAAAGGTGCGGACAAGGGCGCGCTGCTGCTCACCGAGACGGAAGTTCGCGGCAAAGCCAACGGTGATCTTATCTGCACGCTCACCTCCACCACGTTTTGCCGCAAGGATGGCGGCTTCGGCGGCCCGGCCACAACCAGCGGCGCGCAAAAGCCCGTACCCAAAATCCCCGAGCGCGCACCCGACAAGATCTGCGACATTGCCACGTTGCCGCAGGCCGCGCTTATTTACCGCTTGTCGGGCGACTACAACCCACTGCACGCCGAGCCAGCCTACGCTGCGCGTGCCGGTTACCAGCAGCCGATTTTGCACGGGCGCGCAACGTTCAGCGTGGCCGGTCACGCGCTGTTGAAAACCTGCTGCGACTACAACGCCGGCAAATTCAAAAGCATGGTAGGCCGCTTTTCGTCGCCGGTTTACCCCGGCGAGACCATCCGCACGGAAATGTGGATAGCCGGCGCAGCAGTATCGTTCCGCGCCACGGTGCCGGCGCGCGGGGTAACGGTACTGAGTAATGGCCTTGCAGAAATTATTCAATAAAAACAAATACTTACGATATATCTCCCGGCACGGTAATGCCATGCCGTGCCGCCACGCGCATCAACTGCGCGTGCGTCTCTACACTGAGTTTCTGGCGTATCGCCGATTGATGATTCGCCACGGTCTTGGCGCTTAACTGCAGTTTCTCTGCAATAGTGGCGACGGTGTCGCCCGCCACCAGCAGGCGCATCACCTCGAACTCTCGATTCGATAGCACATCCAGCCCCGCCACGCCACCGCCCACCGATTGCAGCGCCAGCGCCTGGGCCATGTCAGCGCTGATGTAGCGTTTGCCCGCCGCCACGCTGCGCACGGCCTCGACCAGTACTTCGGGCGCGCTGGCCTTGGTGACGTAACCGAATGCCCCCGCCTGAAATGCGCGTGTGGCAAATATCGGTTCTTCGTGCATGCTGAATATCAGCACTTTCGCGCCCGCTTCGCGCGCCAGCATGCGGCGCATGGCCTCGATGCCGCTGGCGCCGGGCAGCGAGATATCCATCACTACCACGTCGGGTTGCACGCGCTGAAACTCGCTGTAAGCGTCGTGTGCATTCGCCGCCTCGCAGGTGACACGGATATCGCTGCTACGTTCGAGCAGGCGGCGGTAACCCTCGCGCACCACCGAGTGGTCGTCGACCAGAAACACGCTGATTTCAACAGTCGCGTTCATGCCGCCACTTGGGCTGCCGCTGGCGCTGCTACGGGTATCACGGCCTCGATACGAAAGCCCTGTTGCACGGCGGATGTTATCCGGATGGTGCCGCCCAGCGCTTCGACGCGTTCGCGCATGCCCACCAAACCCAGCCCCGGCGCACGGTTTTCCGTTGCTGGCGCACCCACACCGTCGTCGCCGATTCGAATCGCCAGTTCTCCGCTGCCCCGTGCAATATGGATGCGCACATTGCGCGCAGCCGCGTGGCGCGTCACATTGGTCAGCGCCTCCTGTACCAGCCGGTAGCAGGTCATGTTTACGTTCTCACCACGGCCTTGATCGATACCCGCATCCTGCCCCTCAAGCGTATCGTCAACTTCCAGCGCCACCCGCGTGGGGGGATTGCGCGCCTGCCATTGCTGCACCAGATTTTCCAGCGCGGCGGCAAGTCCCAGTTCGTCCAGTCCCGCCGGACGCAGCCGGCGCAGCATGTCGCGTATTGCGTCTTGAACGTGATTGGCACTGTCGATGATCGCCAGCGACGCAGCATGCATATCGGCGAGTTGTCCCACTCCATTGTCGTGGCTCCAGCCGCGTATGGCCACCGCGTCGATCTTGATCGCGTTCAAATGTTGCCCCAGCTCGTCGTGCAATTCACGCGCCAGTTGCTTGCGTTCATCTTCCTGCACGTGCACGTGCGAAAGCGACAAGCGGCGGTTTTCGGCCAGCGTATCAGCCAACTGCTGCTCCAGCACCTCGCGGCGCGCAATCTCCACCCGCGCCTCGCACACACGCCGCCAGCTGAACCACGACAGGGCCAGTGCCAAAAACAGCAGTACGCCGGGCACTTCATCCAGTTGATAGCGCTCCCACGGCTGGGTCAGCGCGACCATCCGTTCACTCAACTCCAATGCAATACTGAGTCCATAAAATATCGCCGTGCCCGCCACCACGGTGGCCAAGTCGTAATGTTGGCGGCGCGACACGCTGCTTTTGATGCCGATTTTCACCGTCGTTGCCATCGTTGCCATACCTGTTCCGGGAAAAATTCACGGCCATCATCGGGAGCCGATGGCTCATGACGCAAAGCATTTCAAATGCAATACTACAGGGCAAGCTCAAATAATAAAATCGTAACAACTCAGTCTTCCTGAAAAATGTCCGTCCGTCCCCTGCAACGCGCCCGGGGCGAACAGGTATGCTCCGCACAGACTGAACAACTTCTCAAAATCGTTGCATTCCTTACTGCGTCCAACAGGAAAAAGAATGTCTAATTTATATTCGCGCCATAGCCGCCCGCGCGTCCGTGCCGCCCGCATGCTGGCTTTTGCGCCCGCGGCGGTCGCCACCTTTGCCGCAATGGCACAAACTGCGCCGCGCCCTGCTGAGTTGCCCAAGGTCGAAGTCATCGGCACGACGCCGCTGCCGGGCATGGGTCTGTCCCGGGATTTGATCCCCGCGCCGGTGCAGTCTGCCACCGACGCCGACATCCGCCGCGGCAATTCCATCGGCGTGGTGGATTTCCTCGATCGTAACCTCGCTGGCGTGCATATCAACGAGATTCAAAACAACCCCTTTCAGCCGGACGTCAATTATCGCGGCTTTACCGCTTCCCCCCTGCTGGGCACGCCGCAGGGTCTGTCGATTTATATGGATGGGGTGCGGCTGAACCAGCCCTTTGGCGATGTGGTGAGCTGGGACCTGATTCCCAAATCGGCGATCGCCTCGATCAATCTGATACCCGGTTCCAACCCGTTATTCGGCCTGAACACGCTGGGCGGTGCGTTGTCGATACAAACCAAGGATGGACGCAGCCATCCCGGCGCCGCGATTCAGGGGATCGCGGGCATGCACGGGCGCTGGGCCACCGAACTTGAATATGGTGGGCACAATCAAACGTGGGACTGGTTTGTCACGGGCAATTTTTTCCGCGAGCGCGGCTGGCGCGATGATTCACCGACGCGCGTCGGGCAACTGTTCGGCAAGCTCGGCTGGCGCAACGCCGCCACCGACCTGAAGCTCACCATGGCACATGCCAACAATGATCTCACCGGCAACGGGCTGCAGGAATACCGGCTGCTGGCTGCAAAATACGCCAGCATTTACACCAAGCCCGACGTCACTGAAAACAAATCCACGTTTTTGAATCTGGCGTTGAGCCACAGCATTGGCGACAACCTGCTGTTTTCCGGCAACGCGTATTACCGCCACATTCGCACGCATACGCTCAATGGCGACATCAACGAAGGCGCACTGGATCAAAGTGTTTATCAACCCAATGCGGACGAGTGCGACGCATTGACTGCGGCGGGCTTTAGCGGATTTCCGGTCGCGGGCGAAAATGCATCGAACACGCCGTTTCCGTTCTGGCGTTGCATCGCCAACACGCTGCTCAACGACGAGCCTGGCGAAAAATGCACCGGCCTGATTAACCGCTCCACAACCACGCAAAGCAATTACGGCCTGTCGGCACAGCTGGCGGCGCTGGGCACGTTGGGCGGCGTTAAACATCAATTCACCGGCGGCATGGCTTACGATGCTTCGCGCGTGAAATTTACCCAGTCCACGCAGCTGGGTTATCTCACACCGGATCGCGGCGTCGCCGCGCTCAACGCTTTCGCTGACGGCGTGACCGGTGGCATGGTGGATGGCGCACCGTTTGACAACCGCGTGAACCTGCACGGGCGCACCCACACGTGGAGCCTCTACGCCACCGACACGCTGACGCTGACGCCGGCGTGGCATGTCACCCTATCGGGCCGCTACAATCGCACCAACGTCGTCAACAACGACCAGATCATTCCCGGCGGCGGGCCACGATCGCTGGACGGCAATCACAGCTTCAACCGCTTTAACCCGGCTGCGGGCATCAGCTTTACACCGGGCAAAGTTTTCAAAGCCTATGCGGGTTATAGCGAAGGCAGCCGCGCGCCGAGCTCAATCGAACTCGGTTGCGCCGACCCGGCCAATCCCTGCCGGTTGCCCAATTCACTGGCGGGCGATCCGCCGCTGAACCAAGTCGTCGCCAAAACCTGGGAGGCCGGCCTGCACGGCGTTTTGCCCGGTGGCCTGAACTGGAACGCGAGCTTGTTCCGCACAGAGAATCACGACGACATTCTGTTCGTCGCCGCACCCATCAACACGCAGTTTGGCTACTTCAAAAACTTCGGCAAGACCCGCCGGCAAGGTCTTGAAGCCGGTTTGAGCCGCAAAACCGGTGCATTCACTTTTGGCGGTAACTACACCTACCTGGACGCCACCTACCAATCGACCGACACCATCAACGCCAACGGCAACAGCAGCAATACCGTCTCCGCTGCGGGCGACAAGGGTATCGAGGGCGGCAACATCACCATCACGCCGGGCAACCGCATCCCGCTGATTCCGCAACATATGTTCAAGGCCTATGTGGATTACCGCTTTGCGGGCGGTCTGTCGCTCGGCGCGAACATGCTTTCGGTCGGCAGCGCCTTTCTGCGCGGGAACGAAAACAACCGGCACGTCGCCGACGGCGGCGCCTATCTGGGCGACGGCAAAAGCGGCGGCTATACGATTTTCAATCTGAGCGGCGCCTATCAGGCCCATCGCCAGTTGCGTTTATTCGCGCAGGTCAACAACGTATTTAACCGCCAGTATGCCACCGCAGGGCAACTCGGCCCCACGGGCATCGCACCCAATGGCAGTTTTGTTGCGCGCCCGTTCCCGGCCACGGCGGGCGGCGATTTCCCGGTACAGCAATCGGCGTTCCTCGCCCCTGGCGCACCGCGCACGGCGTGGATCGGCGTGCGCTATGAGTTCGACACGCCTGCGGTAAAACGCTAGCCAAGCCCTGCTCCCGCGACACGGGTGTGCTAAAAACACACCCATGCACGGCCCCGACCTCCCACCCATCACGCGCCTGGTACTCGACACCAACGTCTGGCTCGACTGGCTGGTGTTTGCCGACGCAGGCGTCAAGCCGATTAAGGATGCCGTGACGCGTGGCACGGCGCGAATTTTTATTTCAGCCCCATGTGTGATGGAACTCACACGCGTGCTGGGTTATCCGCTGTCGGGCCGCGCGCTGGATGCACGTGCGCAGGCCGCTGCGCTCGCACAATGCCGGGCCATTGCAAATGCCGTTGATGCAGGCGAGGCGCCGCACGCCATCGACATGTTGCCCTACTGCGATGATCCCGACGATCAAATGTTTCTCGAACTCGCACGCGACTGCCGCGCTGATGCGTTAATCACCAAGGATCGCGATTTGCTGGTATTGGCCGCGCGCAAAGTAAGGCCCTTGCCGTTTCAGATACTCACGCCACGTGAGTTCGCACAAAGTACGCGACTAGCCTGACGCATCGGGCCACCGTTTGGGCGGCTGATCAAGCAAAAATACTCAATTAAAACAAATACTTTCATTCCTGCCCTCAAAAGCAATGCCCCCTCGCACCGATTGAAGGGAGACGAAATTCAAAACTCCGGCGAAATCCCCAGCAACTTGCCCGCCGTCTCGCCCAGCATCATGCGTTTCTGTGCGTCATTGAAATGCGGGCAATTGAGGATGTGATTCACCGAGTCAGCCTGCCACGGGATCGGATGATCGGTGCCGATCACCAGTTTGTCCACGCCGACTTCGTGCGCCAGATGGCGCAGCGCTTCATCGGTGAACACCAGTGTGTCGTAGTACATGTCGCGCACGTATTCGGTGGGCTTTTTCTTCAGCTTCACGCCGGTATCCATTTCGGGTGCGACGCGCAGGCAATTGTCCGAACGCGGCGCATACGAGGGCAGGAAGC
>SYEN01000007.1 GCA_005800795.1 Burkholderiales bacterium
AAAGCACTTGCGACCCCTCAAATAGTTGGCCGCACAGCTAAAAACCGTGTGTCCGCCGCTTGTTTTCACTCTGGTAACCATAGGTATCCTCTAGGATACTTTGGTTACGAAACGCCCTAATTACCAAAACAAATACTTACAAACAATCTAACGCGGTTTGATCCCCGCCGCCTGCGCGATCTTCCGATAACGATCCGCGTCGGCGATAACAAAAGTACGGATCTCCTGCGGTGTGTAATTCACGATCAGCGACGTGCGCGTGGCCTGATAAGCGCGCCCTTCGGGGCTCGCCATCGCGGCTTTGAAGCCGTCATTCAACTTTGCAACGATGGCATCGGGCGTTTCGCTGCGCGCGAAAATGGAACTCCACGAATAACTCACGAAATCGGGAAAACCGCTTTCCTTCATCGTTGGCACGTCGGGCAAGATTGGCGCGCGCGCTTCGCCGGTCAGCACCAACGCACGCATGCGCCCCTCGCGGATCAACGGCGCAGCACCGCCGCTGTCGATCATGCCGGAGGGAATTTGCCCGCCGATGACATCGGTCATCACCGGCGAGCCGCCTTTGTACGGCACCGGCGTTATCGGCAGTCCATTGACCAGACCAAACCAGTGGCTGAGCAACTCGTAACCGGCAGAGTAATTGCCCACCACCAGCGGGTTGCCAGATTTTTTCATCGCCGCCGCGAACTCCTTCACGGTCTTGCCAGGCACATTGGGGCCGATCACAAACACCGTGGGCGACAGGCCAAACAGAATCACCGGGCGAAATTCCTTGATCGGGTCATGAGGCAAATCCTTCATCACCACCGGGTTGACCGAAATCGTCGACGTGGTTCCGGTGAGCAGCGTGTAGCCATCCGCCGCCGCGCCCTTGACCGTTTGCACGGCGATGATGCCGCTGCCGCCGGGCCGGTTGTCCACCACAATGCTCTGCCCCCACAGCCTGGATACCCACTCACCGTAAAAGCGCGGATTGGCGTCCGCACCGCTGCCCGCGGCAAACGGCACAACGATGCGAATCGGTTTCGCGGGATAGGTTTGTGCATGCAGCCCGCCCGCCGCCAGCAGCAGCGCGGTGGTGGTCACCTGAATCCAGAAATTTTTTGCCATGATGCCGTCCCGTAATCCGTTGCGTGAAATCCATAATACCGCGCTTTCGCGCGTTGCATACCGCCGTGGCCTGATTTGCGGAAACGTGGCACAGTTCGCTCCCATCTCGATCAGAGTATCGCCATGAACGTTGCAATCACCCACACCGGCGTTTGCGCAGCCTTGTTGGCCGGCATCGCCGCAGCCCAGCCCACTCCCGTTTCGTACCCCGCCAAGCCCATCAAGATCATGGTCGGATTTGCCGCCGGCGGCGCGTCCGACATTACGGCACGCATGCTGGCGCCGAAATTGTCCGAAGCGCTGGGTCAGCAAATCATTGTCGAAAATCGCGGTGGCTCAGGCGGCATGATCGCCACGGACATGGTGGCAAAATCGCCATCCGACGGTTACACGCTGCTGCTGATGGCGGCGGCGGATACCATCCAGCCCGCCGTGCGCCGCAAGCTGCCCTACGACCTTGAGCGCGATTTCGCGCCCATCGCGCGCGTGGTTCACGGACCGTGGTTCATGGTGGTGCACCCTTCTGTGCCTGTGCAAAACGTGCGCGAATTCATCGCGCTGGCGCGCGCCAATCCGGGCAAACTGAATTACGCTTCGTCGGGTGTGGGCAGTTCTGCGCATCTGGTCAGCGAGCTGCTGGGGTCGCTCGGCAAGGTCAGCATGACGCATGTTCCGTACAAAGGCATCTCCGATGGCGTCACCGCAACTGCCGCCGGTGAAGTCGACATGATCATTGCCAGCATTCCCGCATCTACGCCGCTGATCAACGCCAGGCGCGCGCGCGCGCTGGGCGTCACCTCCGGGCAGCGCACGCCGCTCGCACCGCACATGCCCACGCTCAACGAATCCGGCGTGCCGGGCTTTGACCGCTCCGGCTGGTACGGTGTGCTGGCGCCGGCAGGCACGCCGCGCGAAATCGTTGCACGCCTGAACGCCGCCATCGTAAAAATCGTCAATACACCCGAAGTGCGTCAGGCCTATATGAAACAGGGCCTCGATCCGTCGCCCGCCAACAGCGAGGAATTCGCGGCGTTCATCCGTAGTGAAATTGCGCAAAACATCAAGCTGGTCAAGGCAGCGGGAATCAAAGTGGAGTAGCGGCGTTGGCCGCTGCCTGCACGACGCCAATCACCCGTATGACCCGGCCACGTTCTAGTCAATGGCCGAATGCACCAGATTCGCAACGATATCCAGCCGCCGGCTGTGCCAAGGATCGGGCTGGCGGCTGTTGCTGATGTAGGCGAACGACACGCCCGAATCCGGATCGGCCCAGCAGTAGGACGTGCCCACGCCGCCGTGACCGAAGGTGCGCGGCGAACCTATCGCACCAAGACCGCGAATCTTGTCGCTAACGCCACGCGTGTGTACGCCCAGGCCACGATGCATGGGCAGGCCCATGCCGTGATCGAGCATGTCGCCCGTGTGATTGCGTGTGACGAACTCCACCAGCCGCCGCGAAAAAATTCGCGTGCCATTGAGCTTGCCGAAATTTGCCATCATCTGATACAGCGCTGCCATGCCACGCGCGGTGGCGTAGCCGCCGCTGCTGGGCACGCCCGCACGGCGGAACGGCGCGCTGTTTTCGTCTTTTAATGCGAGCGGCTTTCCGTTCGCGTCCGGTTCGTACATCGATGCCGCGCGCGCGTGCTCCGTATCGGGCATGCCGACAAAAATATCGCGGCCCAGCCCCAAGGGCTCGATGATGCGCTGGCGCAGAAAATCCCGGTAATCCATGCCACTGGTAATTTCAATCAGCGCCGCCGCCACCCACAGGGCCGAGCGGCCGTGATATTGCAGGCGCGAACCCGGTGTCCATTCAAGCGTGAAGTTGCACACCTGTTTGCGCATTTCGGCGTGATCTGTCCACACCGCAGGGGTGACGTTTTGACTGGGGAACCCGCCGCGATGACTCAGCACCTGGGCGAGTGTGATGTCGCCCTTGCCGTGCTGTGCGAACTCGGGCATGTGTTCGGCGATGCGATCGCCAAACGTCAGCAAACCATCTTCCACCAGCGCCCACACGCCCATCGCGGTAATGACTTTGGTGTTGGAAAACAGCAGCCAGAGCGTGTCGTCCTGCGCGGCTTTGCCGCCTTCAAGCGTGGCATTGCCGAAGGTTTCAAACAGCGCCAGTTGCCCGTGCCGCGCCAGCGCGATTTGCGCACCGGGATAGCGGCCCTCGGCGATGTGTTTCTGAATCACGCCGCGCAGCTTGTCCAGCGCAGGCGCATGAAAGCCCAGTTTGATCAAGTCCGACTTGGGCAAGGGATAGGAATTGCTCATGCGCCGCTCCGGGTGTTATTTTGTAAGTATTTGTTTTAATTGATTATTTTTTGTGTTACCTACTTGCCTTATCCACGCATGGCCTTGGCTTTTTTCGCGGCGGGGCGATCCCAACAACGCTTGAGCCATGCCTGCACCTTCGGCCATTGACCCAAATCCATCGACAGCCCGCGAAACAGTGCACCCGCAACGTTTAGATCGCCTACCGAAAACGCCGGCCCCGCCAACCACTCGGATTTCGTCAATGCGGCTTCCAACACGTTGAACGAATCCACGCATTCCTCCCACGCGGCCTTGGCGATGCCGGCATTGCGTTCTGCTTCAGGCAAATCTTTGGTATGGCGCTGAAAATTGACGACTTGCCGGTCGAGCCGGTCGGTCTCCCACAGGCTCCATTGCATGGTCAGCGCTTCGTTCTTCGGGTCCGAAGGCATCAGCGCGCTTTTGTGTTTTTTGGCGAGGTAAAAATTGATCGCCATGGATTCCGACAACGTAAAACCATCGTCGTCGATGGTGGGTACCCGGCCATTACCGTTTAACGCACGATATTCCGGCGTGCGCGTTTCGGGCGAACGCGGCAGCCAGTCTTTGTGATCATAAGCAAGGCCCAACTCGTGGGCCATCCACAGGGTGCGCAGGGCGCGCGATTTGGCGGAACCGTATATGCGTAGCATGTCATCCTCCGGTCTGGGTTAAAACCCGGAGTCTACGCGAGGTCAGCCCGGCGTGGGAATCCTGCCTGAGGCGCGTGGCGCCCCACCACAGCCGTACTACGGATTAATCGTGGTGCGATTCACTCTTCGGCGCCGAATGCGACTTCGGCTTGCGGCCCGGTGCGGCCTGCGGGATGTAGCCCGAGATACGGCAAAGGAGCCCGTCGATCTCTTTGCCGTCCTGGTAGCGGATGGAGCGGCACACCATGATCGCGCCGCGTGCTTTAAGGTCGTTGACACCGGTGCGCACGTTCGCCAGCGAAAGCCCTGTGGCGGTGGCGATTTCGGTATCAAGACGCTCGCCGGTGTTTTTCAGATAGTCCAGGATAGCTTGCATGTCGGATGTCTTATGGGGAGTCGATCGGATGTGCGTAGGCTCGACCGATTACACTTACTTCGGCACTTACTTCGGCGCTTGCTACGCGGTGGGGGCGCTGATGATACAGGAAATCGCGCCAATTGCCTAAAATTTCATCATCGGGGAGCCAGCGGCCACACTGCACCCGCCGGGCTAATCAGAAGAAATTGCAAATAAAAACAGACAGTTACACGTCGAACACGATCGCACTCAGCCCGTAGTAGCTCTGATAACCCAGTTTAGAAAAGCGCCGCGTGAATACCTTGGATAGCCACGCGGGTTACGCCGCAACAATGTTGGCGCTACGCGGACCGCATCGGCTGCCGTGACTATAATGCGCAAATAACAGCTCAACGAGTTCCAAAAGGAGAATCCCCAACATGATGCACCTGCGCCTGTTCTTCGTACTGCTTGCCAGCATCGCTGCCACCGCGGCCTGGGGACAATCCCCGTGGCGTCCGGATAAGCCGGTGGAGATCGTATTGCCCACCGCACCCGGCGGCGGCAACGACACCGTGGCGCGACTCATGCAGAAAATGCTGCAGGACTCGAAAGCCGTTCCAACCCCGATTAACGTCATGAACAAATCCGGCGGCAATCAAACCGTGTCGGTCGCCTATCTGGCACAGCACCGTGCCGATGCGCATTATTTGTTGCTGGCGACCTCGACCATTATTACCAATCACCTGCAGGGGTTGTCGCCGCACAGCTACAAGGATTTTCCGGCGCTGGCGCTGGCATTTGTCGACTACAGCGCGTTCATGGTGCCGGCGAATTCGCCGTTCAAAACCTTCGGCGACCTTTTGAACGGCCTGAAAACCAATCCCGAAGCGATTGCGTTTAGCGTCGTATCCCGCGGCGGCACCTCGCACGCGGTCATCGCAATTGCCGCGCGTGCTGCGGGCATCGATGCGAAGCGCCTGAAAATCGTGGTCTACAAAACCAGCGCCGAGGCCACCACAGCGATGATGGGCGGCCATATCCAGGCAGCGGTATCGTCGGCCGCCGGCTCCACGCCGCCGGTGGTGGCTGGCCAGTTGCGCATGCTTGCCATTGCATCCCCCCAACGCCGTCCCGGCGCGCTGGCGGAGGTGCCGACACTCATCGAACTCGGCCTTAAAGCACCCACGCTCGCCACGTGGCGCGCCATTTTCGGCGCGCGCGATATCACGCCCGCGCAAATTGCGTTCTGGGAAGAGGCGCTGGCGCGCGGCTTTCAGGGCGAAGAATGGAAAGCGTGGATGACGAAGAATGACGTGTCCGCGCCACCGCTGCGCGGCGCCGAACTCAACAAGTATCTTGAATCCCAGTACAACAACACGCGCGGCGTACTGGTGGAGTTGGGATTAGCGAAGCAGTAAATAAAATATAAATAAAAACAATTACTTACAATAACAACCCCTACGCCGTAGCCAACAACTTTTCCCGCAAGAACGGCGCATCAAACACCTTGTCCGCCATCACCTGACAGCGTTTCATCAAACGGAATTCGTGCGGGGCGTAATCCGCCAGCGCGCAATGCCAGGTGCCGAGATGGTCCCACATCAGCACGTCGCCCACCGACCAGTGATGCGTGTACGCATACTTCGGCTGCATCACATGCGCGTAGAGATACTTCAGCATGTCGTCGCTTTCGGTCGGTGCGAGTTCGTTGATGCGCGCGGTGAAACCGGGGTTGACGTAAATCACTTTGCGCCCGCTGATCGGGTGTGTGAGAAACAACGGGTGTGATACCGGCGGCCGCGCGCGAAGCTGCGCCTCGGTCTGCGGTGGGCGTTGGCTGCCCTTGCGGCGCATGAGTTCCTGAAACTGGTTGTGGTCGTGCAGCGCGGTGGCATTGGCGAGCTGTGTCTTGATTTCCGCCGGCAAGTCGTCATACGCCGCCTGCGTGTTGGTGAACGCCGTGCCGCCCAGCGGCTTGCCGTCGCGCATCGGCACCTTGTGCGCCACCAGCACGTTGACGAAACCCGGCACGCGGTTGTAGGTCATGTCGGTGTGCCAATCCTGCCCTGCATCCGGCGTGCCGATCAGGCGTCCGCCCTCGACCACATTGGACAGGATTGAAACTTCAGGCACGTTAATGTCTGATTTGCTCGAAATCATTTGCAGCGAACCGAAGCGGGACGAAAAATCGCGCAGCGCCTGCGCCTCGATCAACTGTCCGGGGAAACACAACACGCCGTATTGTCCCAGCGCGCGCAGCAGGCCTGCCAGGTCCGCATCAGACAAAGGCTGTTCAAGATCCACGCCGGTCACGGTGGCGCCGAGTGTCGCGTTAACGGGTTCGATGCGCATCCTATCCTATCCTCTTGCCTTGCTCGCTCCGCCCATAAACAGGGGCTTTTACCGCTATGCCGAACGGGCCTGCCTGATTGACGTAATATTATCAGACGCCCGCAAGACCCAGCGTCTCATGGAGTACACCGCATGGTATTTCACGCCCTTCTGCCCGTGATGTTTCGCCGCGCCGTGCTGCTGTTGGCAACGACGTTCCCCACTGCCGCGCTGGCGCAACCGTATCCCGCAAAGCCTGTGCGCATCCTTATCGGCTTCACACCGGGCGCGGGCGTGGATATCGCCGTGCGGCTGGTTACGCCCAAAATGAGCGAAATACTCGGCCAATCCATTATTGTGGACAACCGCCCCGGCGCGGGCGGCAACATCGCTTCGGAATTGGTGGCGCGCGCGCCTGCCGACGGCTACACCTTGCTGGCCAACGGCGCACCTGCCGCAATCAGCCAGACGCTCTATACGAAACTCAACTACGACTTGCTGAAGGACTTCGAAGCCGCCGCGCTGATCGCCAGTGTGTGCCAGTTGTTGGTCATCCATCCATCGCTGCCGGCCAAATCCACCAAAGAGTTCGTGGCATTCGCGAGGGGGCGGCGTGAGGAACTCACCTACGCCACCACCGGCGCGGGCAGTACGCCGCATCTCACCACCGAAATGTTTCGCATGCAGACCGGCATGAAGTTGCTGCACGT
>SYEN01000518.1 GCA_005800795.1 Burkholderiales bacterium
ACATTGCGCAGGCCCTTTTTCAGCAGCAGGGTGGTGATGGTTGCAGTGGAGACTTCTCGCAGCGTCTTTAACGCATCGGCCATGAAAGCCCCTAGCATCCCGAATACAGCAACTTACGCAGTGACCTTCGCCGATTGCGCGGCACGGGTTTCGGTCGGCACCGTAGCACGGGTGAGTTCTGCGATATTCGCCAGCTTTTCGCAACCATCCGCCAGTGCGTAGAGTTTTTTCGCACCTGCGCTGCCCAGCACCAGCCCACTGCAATCGAGGAATTTTTCTTCGCGATCCGCCGGCGTCATCGGCCATTCGGGCGAGCCGGGCACGCGGTCGATATGCATTTTGAAGGTGCCGCGGCTGGTTTCGATTTCGATGTTGGTATAGCCGGTGGTGCCCGAGAAGGTTTTTTCACTGGGAATGTAAAAACGCTCCACCTTCGGCATGAAGGCGCGGATTTCCGAGCGCTGCACCATGGCGTCAGTAAAGGTCTGCATCACCAGCTTGCCGTCGAGCACGGCGGCAGCGGCGTTGTATTCCATGCTGAACTTGCCCTCAAGCCCGGTGTGCGGATCGCGGTGAATCAGCGGCGTATCCGCGCCCGGCAAAAAGCCGATGCGCACTTTGGTCACTTCGTCGGCCTTGATGTTGTGTTCCTTGATCATTTCAAACATGCCGCCGACGGGCCGGTGGTTGCAGTAGCAGCACGGATAACGCTTCACATAAATGCCGGGGGTAAGCATTTCCCACGGGTCACCCAAGTGCGCGAGTGTGGATGCCAGCGGCACCGCGTCGGCGCCGGCGTAGGTATCAAAAAGATTGTTCTTGCCGTCAAAAATATGATCGTCGGCGGTGAAACCATTCTTCGCCATCCATGCCGCCATCACCGCGCAGCGTGCCGTGTGCCCGGCATGAAATGGTTTGGTCATGCTGCCGAAGTTGCGGATCAGGCCGGACATTTGCGATGCGGCGATGCCCCAAGCCGTCTGCAACTGCTCCACCGACAAACCCCACAGCCGCGCGGCCACCGCCGTGGTGCCGAAGATGCCCACCGTCGCCGTGCTGTGCCAGCCCTTGATGTAATGCCCCGAACCGAACGCCGGGCCTATCTTGCCACCGATTTCAAGGCCAATCGAAATGGCCGCCAGCACGGCCTTGCCACTGGCGTTGGTGGCCTCACCCACTGCCAGCCCCGCGCCCAGCATCGGCGCTGTCGGATGCCCGCGCAGCGTGGTCATCGCGTCGTCAAAATCCAGCGCATGCGCAGCCAACCCATTCGCGAACGCCGCCTCGGCGGGCGATGTCGCCAGCTTGGTGCCGAGCACAATCGACTGCGCGCGTGCGCCGGTTTCCATCACCCAGCGTTGCGCGATTTCCGCGCCTTCGTCGAGCGTGCCGGCCAGCGTGCAGCCGAGTGTGTCGACCAGCGCGTCGCGCGCACCGTTCATCACGGCTTGCGGAATGGCATTGGCACTGGTGTTGAGGGCAAATTCAGCGAGTTGTTTTGTCAGCATGGTAAGGCTCCTTGATCGTGAAGGGAAAAAAGGTGAAGCGTGAAAGGTCAGGCTACGATTTCGCCGGGATAAACGGCACCAGCAAATAAGAAGGTTTGTCGCCACCCGCGTAGATCGTGTTGATCGCGCCGGCGTTGTAGTCGCAATGATAATGCGTATAGGGCGCGCTGCCCACACCGTCGCGCGGCTGCACATCCAGCCGCAGTTTGTGGCCTTTTTTCAGCACGATGCAGGTCGGCCAGATTTCAATCGGGCATTCGACGGGCTTGCCCGGCTCCAGCCACCAGCGTTCGTTGTGCGGATGAAACGGGCGGTACGGCGTGGATTTGGCCGCATCGAGCTTGCGGTGCGACGCACGCAGCCAGCCTTTGGTCAGCGGCACCGGGCCGCCGTGCTGACCCACCTCCCACACGTCCTTGCCGTCAGGGCCGATGTTGCGCAGCGTGCACATAATGTCCATGTCTTCCGTGGTGCTGGCCACCCACAAATTCAGCATCAGAGGCCCGGTGATCTCTGTGTCCGCTGTCATCGCCGCCGTCTCGAACGACACGCCGAGCCGTCCGGAACCGCCGTGGGTGGTCGATAACGACGAACCCGACGCCACACCTGCCGCCGTCGAGCCGCTTGCCGAATAACTCACGCTGCCTTCTTTTGCAGGGGCGTCGCCCGTCATGCTGCCTTCCGTGGCGGTGTCGTCCTGCGATTGCTCGCGCTCGATCTTGAGATAGAGTTTTTTCCAGTCGGTACGTGCCAGCGGCCATTCGGCTTCAGTACGGAACGGATACGGCTGCTTGCTGCCGCCGCTGCGGATTTCGAGTTTCACCGGCGGCTCGTCCATGATGCCGGTGTCGATACCCTTTAACCAATGATCGAACCAGCGTAGTTGCTCAGCACGGCCCTCGTGCGAATGGAAGGGATGAAAATGCGTGCCGGTGTGAATGCGCAGCTTTTTGTGTTTGGCTGCGGCCTGCGTATAGCCCTCGGTGTTACCGCGCAGATGCAGGGAAAAGCCGCCCCAATTGCCAACGCTGTACACCGGCATGGTGATGTTCTCCCAGCGCGCGCTCATCATCCGCCACCAGTCTGAATCGAGATCGTTGCGCATCAACTGATACAGCATGTCAGGCTGGAACGATTCCGGATTAAAGCTGCGCGGCCGGCCGAGCAAATGATGCGCGGTGTGCGTGGCCACCCAGTTGGCGACAAAACCCATGGAGAAGATACCGCCGTGGAAGCACTGGTCGCGGTACTGATCGGCGCGGCCTTCCCACGGCATGATCGCCTTCAGCGAGGGTGGTTTCAGATTCGCCACGCGCCACTGCGAGCTCGCGTGATACGAAATCCCCAGCGTGCCTACGCTGCCGTTGCACCACGGCTGCTTTGCCACCCACTCGATGCAGTCGTAAAAGTCGAGTGACTCCTGATACGAACTCGGCTCGCATTTGCCGGGCGATTTGCCCGAGCCGCGCGAATCAATGCGCAGGCAGGCGTACTCGCGCGGGCACCACCATTCGGGATTCACCGTTTCCCAGTTCATGTGCGGGTTGGCTTTTTCGTCTAGGTCCGCCGGCGGTATCCACAGCTTGTCTTTTTGATACACGCTGATGTTGGCGATCACCGGCACTTTGGTTGTGGTGTCGGGCCGAAAAATATCCGCGCACAAGCGGCCGCCGTCACGCAGCGATATCCACACATCTTTTTCGATGATGAGTTTGTGGCCCTTGTCCTGCGAACCGTTTGCGGCTTTGCTGCGGACGCTACTCATGCGTGATCTCCAGAATGCATCGATTATGGCGATGATGACGAAGTCGAAAAATACTTCAATAAAAACAGATTCTTATGAATTGCACCCGAGACGTACTACGGCATGCACGGCGCAAGCTGATCAGTGAATTATAGGTCAACACCACTGTTGAAAATCGGCACCGTTCCATGCCGTATCGTGAACGTCTGGCTCCTGCAACGGTATGGGTGCGATTTTTGCGAAAATGCCCGCTTGCGAACAATTCAGGAGAACATCAAATGGCAAACAAAATTCGATTGGGCATCATCGGCGCGGGCGGCGCCACGTGGGGGAGCCGCGCGCACTTTCCGGCATTGGCGCACAGTGCTGACTTTGAATTGATTGCGGTCTGCACCACCAAGGCCGAGAGCGCAGAAGCGGCGCGCAAAAAGCATGGCGTAAAACTTGCCTTTCACGATTTTCGCCAAATGGTGGCGTCGCCCGAGATCGACGCGGTAGCGGTGGTGGTGCGCGTGCCATCGCACTACGATCCCACCAAAGCCGCACTCGAAGCTGGCAAACACGTTTACACCGAATGGCCGCTCGGTCGCACCACGGCGGAGGGTGTGGAACTGGCGGCGCTGGCCAAAGCGAAAGGCGTGCAGACAGCCGTTGGCCTGCAATCGCGTGTCAGTCCGCCGCTGATGTACATGAAGGAACAAATCGAGTCAGGCGCGCTCGGCGAAATCACCGCCTGCCGCGTCAGCCTGATGCGCGACGGCGTGCTGGAGCGCACCGCCAGCCGCACCTGGCAGCGTGATATTACGCTTGGTGCGAACACGCTGACCATCGCCAACGGCCACACCATTGACGCACTGCGGTTTGTCGCGGGTAATTTCAAGCGCCTGACCTGCCGCATCACCACGCAGGTGCCGCAGTGGTACGAGACGGACACGAAGCGCTACGTCAATGTGACCTCGCCTGACAACGTGCTGGTCAGCGGACAACTCGCCAGTGGCGCGGTCGCGTCCGTGCACGTGGCGGCGATTCCATGGGCAGGCAGCGGCTACCGCATGGAAATCTACGGAAGCAAAGGCACGCTGGTCGCCACCGGTGAAGATTCACCGCAGTTGTGCACCGTCAATTTATTCGGCGCGCGCGGCGGCAACGAACTGACGCCGGTGGAAATCCCACAACGATTCATCGTGGCGCCGCCAGGCACGCCACCCGTTGCACCCTACAATGTTGGCCAGATGTACAGCGAATTCGCACGCGCGATACGGGGTGATCGCGGCCAACCCAGTCGCCAGCCGACGTTCGATACGGCGGTGAACCTGCATCATTTTGTCGACGCGCTGCGCAAGGCGTCAGACACCGGGCGCGAGGTGGAAATCTGAGCCAGTCCGCCCTGTATGCCGGGCGCGAACCCACACGATCAGTCGAGTCTCGCGCCCGAAATTTTGACGATACGTTCGTATTTGACGTATTCGTCGCGTATCAGTTTGGCAAATTCGGCGGGCGTCTGGTACATGGGGTCGAGCGACTGCGCCGATAAATTTGACACGACGCTGGGGTCGGCCACGGCTTTTTTCAACTCCGCGTTGAGCCTGTCGACAATAGCCATTGGCGTGCCCGCCGGAACAAAGGTGCCCATCCACGAGACGAATTCATACCCCGGCAAACTTTCCGCAATGGTGGGCAGGTTGGGGTATTGCGAGATGCGCTTCTCCGACGACACGGCGATTGGGCGCACGCGGTTCGCGGTCAGTTGCGGCAGCACCTCGGAAACCGGTGTCAGCACCATCTGCACCTCCCCTGCCGCGGTGGCTACCGACGCCAGCGAGCCGCCCTTGTACGGCACGTGTACGATGTTGATACCCGCCATGTTGCCAAACAGGCTTGCCGCCAGGTGTTGTAACGCACCAACACCGGCGGTGCCGTAGGTGATCTCGCCAGGCCGAGATTTGGCCAACGCAATAAATTCCTTCACATTGCGCACCGGCAGCGACGGATGCACCGCCAGTACGCTCACCAGCCGCGCGAGCGGCGTGATACCGATAAAGTCTTTGAGCACGTCGTACGGCAACTTTTTATACATATGCGCGGTGGCAACGAAAGTCGCCGAATACACCATCACGGTATAACCATCGGGCGGGCTTTTCGCCACGATGTTGGCACCAATGGTGCCGCCCGCGCCGGGGCGGTTGTCGATGATGAACTGCTGGCCCAGTTGCTCGCCCACTTTTTGATACGCCACGCGGCCCACGATATCGGTCGCGCCTGCAGGCGGAAACACAATTACGACGCGCACCGACCGCGACGGATACGCTTGCGCCTGCGCCCAAGCGCTGCCAGCGCAAACCGCCATACCCGCCACACCTGCTGTTACCATCAAAGCACGTATTGCCTGCATGTGTTTCTCCTCTCCAGGTTGCCAAGGTCGTAACCCCATCGCAAAAACCGCCGTGCCCGCATGAGCTGTTGCTGCCATCATACGCCAGTCCACCCGTTCACCATCTTGACGCGACTCTACATGCAGCGGACACTTACCGCCCATCTGAAAGCATGGTCGATGAAACCCGAAATCCTCTTGCTAAAGACCCTCTACGAACCCACGCTCGCCGTGCTGGAACGGGAGTTTACCGTCCACAAATCTTACCTGGCGCCCGATCCGATCAGCTACATTAAACACCACTGCGCCAATGTGCGCGCCGCGATTTCCACCACGACCACGGAAGTCACGCGCGCGCATTTTGAAGCACTGCCCAAACTGGAACTGTTGGCGTGTTACGGGCCGTACGTCACGCTGATTGATCTCACGGCGGCCAGGGAGCACAAGGTCGCAGTCACGCACACACCGGACTCCACCGCCGAGCCGGTGGCCGATCTGACGATGGGTATGATCGTCGCGATGCTGCGGCGACTCTGCGAAGCCGACCGCTTTGTCCGCTCAGGCGCGTGGGCTCGGGGTCTATTTCCTTCCGGTACGGAAGTACGGGGCAAGACCTGCGGCATCGTGGGCATGGGCCGCATCGGACATGAAATCGCCCGGCGTGCCGCGAGTTTCGGCATGAAAACCTGTTACTTCGGCCCACGCCGCAA
>SYEN01000519.1 GCA_005800795.1 Burkholderiales bacterium
ACCCCTCAAATAGTTGGCCGCACAACTAAATATCGTGTGTGGACCACCTGTTTTCGCTCTGGTAACCATCGGTATCCCCTAGGATACTTTGGTTACGAAACGCCCTAATTACCTTAATTAATAACAGTAACCACGCGCATAACACACCGCGCGTCAGTTAAACTGTGCGCTTCATTCATCAACGCCACACCACGGCCATCCATCATGAATAGCGACGACATACTCAACACCGCCCAACAGCGCGGCAAACAAATGGGTCTGCCCTACGCGGGCGCGCTCACACCCCAGGAAGCGAACGAACTCATGCAGCACAACGCGAATGCCAAACTGGTCGACGTGCGTTCACGCGCCGAGTGGGACTGGGTGGGCCGCGTGCCGAATGCCGTTGAAGTCGAGTTGCTGGCGTGGCCCGGTAGCCGCCCGAATCAGGCATTCGTACAGGAGCTGCAGAAGCAAGTACCGCAGGATGCGGTGGTCATGTTCCTCTGCCGCAGCGGCGGCCGCTCGCACAACGCCGCGGGGCTGGCCACGCAAGCGGGGTTTAGCCATTGCTACAACGTACTCGAAGGTTTTGAAGGCGACCGCGACGCCAACGGACATCGCAATACCGTCGGCGGCTGGCGCGCGGCGGGGTTGCCGTGGATGCAGGGATAACTTCCCTGCCGTCATTCTGGCGAATGCCAGAATCCAGTGCGTAACCCCGATCCGCAGGATCGCAAATTAACAAAGCGCAAATATGAGAACCGCCTTCATCGTGTTCGACAACATGACCTTCCTCGATTTCATCGGTTTTTATGACGCGGTGACACGCCTGAAAACCATGAAATTCATGGAGGACTTTTCGTGGAACGTTTGCGCGCGCGGGGCAACCCAACGCACAAGTCACCGATGATCGCGGCCTGAAAGTCGTGGCCGACACCGTCGGCGGTTCACTCGCTGGTTACGACATGCTGTTCATCCCCGGCGGTTTCGGCACGCGCGGCTTGCAGCATGATCGCGCTTTCGTCGACTGGATCGCCACTGCCAAAGACGCGCCGCTAAAAACTTCTGTGTGCACGGGCGCGCTGCTGCTGGGCGCAGCGGGTTTTCTCACCGGCAAACGCGCCACCACGCATCCGGGCGCTTACAAGGAACTCGAACCGTACTGCACGACCGTCTTGCAGCAACGCATTGTCGATGAAGGTGCGTTGATTACTGGCGGCGGCGTCAGCACGTCGATTGATTTGGGCCTGCATCTGGTCGAACGCCTCATGGGTAACGCCGGCAAGGACGCCCGTGCGCGCGTGGCGAAGCAAATGGATTATCCGTATAGTTGACCTTGGTGTGAAGGTTGGCTCTGGCGCTTTATAGGTGAATACCCAACCCAAGCGACCGAAAGCGAACCCATTTTCCCCGTCATTCCCGCGCAGGTGGGAATCCATAACCGTGTCTCGGGAGGCACTGTGTTATGGGTTCCCGCCTGCGCGGGAACGACGGGGTTAGAGCATTGGCTCTATTGAAAATTTGTCGAAGGAGGATGGCTATTTGCCGAGTCGCGCCGTAAACGGCATATAAAAATGCCCCACGCCGGCAGCGGCAATACGAGCAGATGTCAGTCCGTCAGCCTGCAGCACCACCACTGCGCGGTACTGCGTAGTTTGATGCAGCCCCACCGATTTCAGCCACAGCGGCTTCGCGCCAAACGGCACCACACGATCCGGCGTAGCGCTGTCCACCGCATACACGCACTGGCTCTCATTCACCGCCGGCACGTCATCCGCGCCCTCGAACAGATTGCGCGTCCAGAGATTGTAGTCGCCATGAAACCGCGCGCTCTGACTGCCGCCGCCGCCAATGGCCTTGTAGCCCTCGCTTTGATACACCTCGGCGGATGCCACCGAATACATCGCCAGAAACCGGTGCGGCGTTTCGTCGATGGCCTTGAAGCGCTGCGCGCTGCCAAAGCCCGGCACACTCATTAGCTTGTGCAGATAGCCGGAATACCACGCGTGCCATGCGGGTTCGGTTTGCGGGTTGGCGAAAACGTGGTCGACCATGTAGATCATTGGCGATGCCTTATTGATGTTATTGAGTTGCGCGATTGTCGCAACGAAAAGATTACTTGCAAACGAGACGATCTATCAACATAACTAACTGATTTAAAACAATTTTTCCAATAAAGTATCTACCATCCCTTCTCCCAACTTCAATAGGTTAGAAAAATTCATGTGAATTTCCTTTCAAATTAGTCCATTCGGGCTTTTGCCATACCGGTATACCGGGATCAGAATTCCAGCCGTATGCTACGGGAACCACGATTGGAATAATCATAAACAAGGAGAGGCTAGATGATACGGAAACTGTTAGTGGGAACCGCAGTTGGGTTGGCACTTTCGACCAGCGCGGCGGCACAAGTGCAGTGGAGTGGTAATGGCCACTATTACGAATATGTGCAAAATGCAGCAACATGGGCGGACGCGTTTGCGGACGCAAACTCACGCACTTTCATGGGCATGCAAGGTTATCTCGCTACGATTACTTCGGCGGGCGAAAATTCTTTCACAGCGACAACTGTTGCTGGCGGCAATCAGGCATGGTTGGGCGGTTCGGACGACGGCAACGCTGTCAACAGCTGGACTTGGCGCAATGGCCCCGAAACGGGTCAAGCGTTTTCGTTCACCGCATGGGCTTTCGGTGAACCGAATGACTGCTGTGGTGGCGAAAATTATGTAGTGACGAATTGGGGCACCGAGACTTGGAACGACATTGGTGCACCAGCTTTTCCTAACTACGCTGTTGGATATATCGTCGAGTATTCGCCGATAACTACCGCCGTCCCCGAACCCGAAACCTACGCCATGATGCTCGCTGGCCTGGGGCTGCTCGGTTTCGCTGCGCGCCGCCGCAAGCAAAAAACTGCTGCCTGATCGCACGCGCGTTAGTTCCGCTCGTTCTTTTGCTTCAACAAAAAGCCCGCCTCGGCGGGTTTTTTGTTTGATGCGATTTACCGCGCGCGCCGCGCTAAGACTTCACCCCGCGCCGCGCCACTTCCTTCGCCAGTTCCGGCCCGGTCAAATAATGTGGCACGCGAAAGATCAGCCGCTTCGCACGCTGAATAAACGCGTTGGCGCCGCGCACTTCTTCCGCCCAGTATTTGTCGGCAAGCGCGATGTTCTTTTGTAAATCCATGTAAAAGCCGTTGCGTGAACCGGCGCCGCCGAAGGTATACAGTTTGCCGTCGATGACGCGCCACGCGTCGGCGTTGCCGCCGTATGGGATACCGTAAACGATGCCGTTGGCGCAGTAGCCGCCGTATTGCGGGATGTAGCGCTTGGGGTCTTTGTCGAACAGCGCCTTGTGTTCGGCGGTGGCGAAGCGAAATGTCACGCCGTCAACCACGGATTTGATCGCCGGATCACCCACGCGGTGTTTGCTTTCGGTAAAGTACGCCACCACGTCCGCGCCGAACAGCATCACGCGCGCGTCGTCGCCGTCAGTTACGGCGTTTACCGGCGACAGCGCACCGCCGGGGCTTTGCACAATGAGCGGCGCGCAGCCGGTGAGTCCCAGCAACAACACGCAGGTCGATAACGAACGCAAGGTGTTCATGCGGGGCCTCTTTCAAAGAGCGAGAGCCGCCATGTTAGCTCACGTAATGATCGCCGACACTATCTAGCTTGTCCGAATGCGGAATGGTGAGCGAAAGCAACGCGGCAGTGGCGGTCGCACCCGCCGCCGTCACCAG
>SYEN01000520.1 GCA_005800795.1 Burkholderiales bacterium
CAGCCCGGGCAAAATGCCATACAACAGCACCAGATAAAACACCGTGGCGGCCTCCACGCGACGCGGTTGGCGCGCCAGTGCAAAGAACTGGAAAATTGCCACGTCGCGCAGAACGAACAGCATCACCCCAATGGGCGCCAGCCCTACATCGTGCAAAAACGACCCTGTTCCGCTCCCCGTCGAGGTAAACGTCGCGCCTGCTGCGAAGACCAGTCCGCTGGCCAGCGCCACCAGCCACAACGGCAATTCCTGCAGCGCACGGCACCATAGTCCGCCAGTGATGCGTACGCGCAGGCGCTGCCACGCGATAGCACCACTTTTTTCGGTGAACAGCATGAGATAGGTGAAACCGCCTGCGACCACCACACCGCAGGCAAGAATGCCGAATAGCGCTTTGGGATCATTGTGAGTGCCGCGCATGGCGAAGCCGGCAAAGTACACGGCAGCAAACACGATGAATGCCGGTAGCGCCCACGGGGTGGTACGAATTTCGAGTTCGTTGCACATGGAGCGATAGGCGCCCAGCAGCGCCCACGCAGCGAACGCGGTGGCGGTGCCCAGCATGAAATCGATCCGGCCCAGGGTCAGGCCCCACCAGCGAACAGATTTATCCAGATCATCCATGACTGCAGATCCCGGTCCGACCAGCACCATCAGCAGCACCAGGAATATCAACACGCTGGAACCGCGCTGATTGACTCCCTTGCGCGCGGCCAGCACGCTGGCGTTCAGCGCAATGGCGTGCAATAAAATCGCGCTGCTCACCATCAGCGCGCCGATGCGCAGTACCGGTCGGGTACCACCGGCGCCCGCCGCCAGATAAATCGCCAGCAGGATGCCCCCGCCGTACCAGGCAAACGCCGGTGCGCCGAACAGTTTGCCCCAGGTCATGGCCCACGGCCAACATGCGCTGCGCATCCCAGGTACGGTCGCGTGCTTCTTCCGTTACGCTGGCGCCCGCGAGCTGGGTGCCCCACAACAGCACCATCGCTGCAAAGCCCAGTGCCGATGCGCCTTCAAGAATCTCCAGCGCACCCTTCTTGTTTGCTGCAACAATCAAACCGGCGCACAGCGCTATAACGAGAGGCGCGGCCAGCAGGCGGTGCGTGGTCAGCGTCAGCCACAAATTGCGCCGCAGTTCGGGATTGAGTGAGCTCATTGTAGCGTTGTATTGGTAGAGGCAGTTTGTTCTGAGCGCTGCACGGCGAGCTGCACAGAGCGCAAGTACGACTGGTGCAGATTTTCGTGTTCTTCGTGGAAGGATGCCACTGGCATGCCCGCGCCGATCAGCGCGCGCAGTACGGCGGCATGTTCATCCGCGGCGCCTTGCACCGCGAGCAGCGCGTCCGTTGCACTGCATTCAACAATGCGCGTGCCCGGCAGCGTGGCCAGCAAGTCGTGCAGCCCGCGCGGATTCGGGAGAGGCCGCGCCAGCCGGGTACGAATCGGCTGCTCGCCACCGGGTGTGGCCGCATGCGCGTGGTCGCCGGAAAGCGTCAGCGGCCGGTGCTCAATCACCTGGCCGCCACGCAGCACCAGCATGTGCGTGGAGTACTCGTCGAGTTCGGCGAGGATATGCGAGGACACGATCAGCGTCATGCCTTCGTTCTTCAATCGTGTAAACAGTCCGGCCAGCGAATGGCGCGCCTCCGGGTCGAGGCCCGACGCCGGTTCGTCCAGCAGCAGCACATTGGGCGCATGCGCGATGGCCTGCCCGATGGCAACCCGTTGGCGCAGGCCGCGCGATAAGGCCGCGCAGCGCTGCTCAAGGCGATCCGCAAGGTCCAGTCGCACGGCGGTTTGGGTCACGGTTGTGGCGAGCTTCGCCTCGGACACACCGTTGCCACTGGCTGCGTGCGTGAGGCTTTGGCGCACCGTGAGTTCGTCGTACAGACCGAAAAAATCCGACAGGTAGCCCATGCGTTCATGGGCCAGGCGCGGTTCTTCCATTACATCGATACCGGCGACCCTGATTTCTCCGGAGAGCGGCCGGTCAAGCCCCGCGATGCAGCGCAGCAGTGTGGTTTTGCCCGCGCCGTTGGGGCCCACCAGCGCGGTCACGCTCGCGCGCGGGATGTCGAACGACACGTTGTCCAGCGCGCGCGTGCCGGGGTAAATGTAGGTGACACCAGATACGGTAATGGTATTGGAGGGGTTGATGGCGGCGTTACTCGTCAACAATGTTTCAGCAGTCATACCGCTCTGGCGCGACGTTCGGTCAATCCCAATCCGGCGAGCGGCCAGCCGGATGGGCGATGCGCCCGTCTGCCCGCGCCAGTGCGTGGATGCGGCGCATGTCATCGTCGCTCAGCGTGAAGTCGAAAATGTTGAAATTCTCGGCCTGCCGCGTGGGGTTCGATGAACGCGGGATGGGTATCACATTCGGTTGTTGCAGATGCCAGCGTAGCACCACCTGCGCCACACTTTTGCCTTTGGCGCGCGCAATTTCCGCGACCACGGGGTCGTTGATCAACTGGCCCCGCCCGAGCGGGCAGTAGGCCGTCACCGGCAGATTGAGCCGCCGAACCGCCGCGAGTAATTTGCTTTGGTCAAGGTAAGGATGATATTCCACCTGCAAACTGTCGATGGGTTCCGGGCATAGCCGGATGGCGTCTTCCAGCATTGCAATGTTGAAATTGGCCACGCCGACATGACGCGTCTTGCCGTCGCGTTTGGCCTTGGCCAGTGCGTTCATGGTTTCAGCCAGCGGCACTTTTTCCGGGCTGGGCCAATGCACCATCAGCAGATCGACGTAATCGAGTTTCAGATTGGAAAGGCTCTCGTCGACCATGCGCGCGAAGTCGTCCGCCCGCAGGTATTCGTGCGACACCTTGGTCACAAGGAAAATTTCATTGCGCGGGATGCCGCTGGCGCGCATGGCATCGCCGGTGGCCTTCTCCGTGAAGTACTTCCACGCGGTGTCGATGTGGCGGTAGCCAATTTTCAACGCGTTGGCGACGACTTCGGCGTACGCGTCCATGCTGCTCGTATCGCCAATGCGAGAGGTGCCGAAACCGAGTCGTGGGATGACAGCACCATGGCTGCTAAAGGTGGGGATGGGCATAAATTTAAATGAATAAAAACAGATACTTACGATAACGACGATTTTGGTGATTGTAACGGGATCTCTTCGCGTTTGACCCAGCGCATCAAAACATTGGACAAGGCATCGCGCGTGAAAGGTTTGCTCAAGAAGTCATCCATGCCAGCGGCCAGGCAGCATTCACGGTCACCCGGCAATGCGTTGGCGGTCAGCGCGATGATGGGCGTTCTGCGTGCACCGCATGTGGCCTCATGGGCGCGTAAGCGGCGGGTAGCTTCCCAGCCATCGAGTTCCGGCATATTGCAATCCATCAAAACGATATCGAATTCACGCGCTGCCAACGCCTCCACTGCCTGCAAGCCGTTGGTGGCGACTTCCGCTGTACAACCGATCGAGCTTAGCATTGCGTTGGCCACCGCCTGATTGACCGCGTTGTCCTCGGCGAGCAGGACGTGGCACTGGAGGTCGTGCGCGTTGCCGGAAGTGAGCTTGTGTGACTGTGGCAACAACAATTGCCTGGCCCCGTGAATGGGAATTTCAAACCAGAAGGTTGTGCCACAGCCGGGTTCGCTTACAACATCGATTTTTCCGTGCATGAGTTCGACCAGCTGACGTGAGATCGCCAGCCCCAACCCGGTGCCACCAAAGCGGCGCGTAATGGATTCATCAGCCTGCGTAAACGGTTGAAAGAGGCGGTCTCGTGTGTTGGCCGGAATGCCGATGCCGGTGTCGATGACTTCGAAGCGCAGGCGCGGCCCTTCATCCACGCACTGCACGTTCAATGTCACGCCGCCCCGCTGCGTGAACTTGACCGCGTTGCCCAGCAGATTGGTGAGTATCTGCCGCAGGCGTGTGGGGTCGCCGTGCAGCGCGTCCGGTACATCATCCGCGATGCGGGAGTCGAGCCGGATGCCTTTGTGCGTGGCCTGTTCGGCGGGCATCGCCGCCACTTCATGCAACAGATCGTGCAGACTGAAATCGATGTTTTCGAGATCAAGTTTGCCGGCCTCAATCTTCGAAAAATCAAGAATGTCGTTGATAATGTGCAGCAACGATTCGCCGGACTTGCGAATGGTGCGCGCATATTCGCGCTGCTTGCCGGAAAGTTCGCCGCCGAGCAGCATTTCGGTCATGCCGATCACGCCGTTCATCGGTGTGCGGATTTCATGACTCATATTGGCGAGAAAATGCGACTTCGCGTGATTGGCGGCCTCAGCTGCGTGCGTTGCGGCCTGCAAGGCACGTTCGTTGTTTTTCTGCTCGGTTATGTCTTCGAGCAAAGCGTAAAAGCCGATTACTGAACCTGCGCTGTCAATACGGGGAATGAAGGTAAACGCAATATCGTAGGTTTTTCCCGAACGCGACGCATACGCGAAGGTGCCTGTCACACGTTCTCCCGCCAGCGCCCTCACGATGTTCCCGCGAAATTGCAAATACAGCTGTTCATTATGTACTGTCGAGATGGTCGTACCGATGATTTCATCGCGCGAACGCTTTACCCATTCGCAATACTGTGCGTTAACGTAGCCGTAGCGCTCGTCGCGGTCGACGTAGGCAATCATGACAGGCAGTGCATCGTTGACCAGCTGTATCTGCGTTTCACTGTCGAGCAAACTCCGGTGTGCGCGCGCCAGTTCGGCCTGCGCCTGGGTGGCGCTGAACATGTTTTCGCTGAGCCGTTCCTGCTGCCGCCGTAACACCTTGTCGGCATGCCGCACGACGCAAAACAATACCGCGTAGAGCAGCAGCAAAATCAGTATGGTGCTTAATATAAAGTTTTGTCCGGATGCTTTCATGCGCGCGACAAAGGGTGTCACGTCGTCGTAAAGTTCTATGACCGCATTGGTGGTATTGCTGTCGCGCTGCACCGGCATATAGGTGGACACCAGATCGCGTTGTGCGACGGTTTTTCCAAACACTTCAAACGTGTCGCGATGATTGAGCGCGGTGGTGACCGTCCCGGAGACGGCAGCTTTGAATGCCAGATTATCCGCCTGCGACTGTCCGATCTGTTTTAACTCGCTCGAATACAGCGTGCGCCCTTCAACGTTGTAAAACTTGATTTTGGCCGTGCTGCCGCCACGTACCAGCGCCTGTGCCGCGTCGTTGAGTATGAGTGTCTGCGGGTGGGTACGCAGTGCGTCATCGCTGAGGTTCGGCGCGATACGCATTAATTCCTTCAGATCGGGCCACAACGTATTGAGGAGCGTCTGGGTCAGCGCCTGGTTGTTGTGATTGCCGAGTGCGTAGAGTTCGTGGGTTCGCACGCGCTGATCCAATTGCCAGAACACTATGACGGCGAGCGCGATACAGACAAAGCTCACCACTGAAAAATAGCGCAGCAGCTTAAAAGCCTGCGGTTCGGCTGCGGGCCAGCCCGCCGCGGAGGTGGCGGAAGTGCTGACTGGCGTGATCATGGACACATCGTCTTCAGGGACGCGTGTTTCACCGGGAGTTTCCCACTGTCACCATAAAACCGGTCTGCCAGGCGCCATCCATCGGCAGTGCGGCGCCGTTGATATGCGCACCGGGGCCGCTGCACAGGAACACGCCGAAGGCGGCGATGTCGGACGGCATGATGGGCCGCTGGCTGGGCTGGCGCACGCTCATCAGCGTTTGCAGGGCTTTTTCTCGGCTGACATTATCGGCTTTCATCTGGCGTGCGATCTGTCCTTCTGCATGCGGTGTGAGCACCCAGCCCGGCATCAGCGCGTTGATGGTGACGCCGGTTTCCGCGCATTCGAGCGCGACACCGCGCGTCATACCGATCAACGCGTGTTTGGCGGTGACGTAATCGACGCGATTGGGCACCGCCATGCGGCCGTGGATCGACGACATGTTGATAATGC
>SYEN01000050.1 GCA_005800795.1 Burkholderiales bacterium
AAGGCGTAGTACACGTGCGTGGCGAGGCCAATGTGGGTGAAATCCTTGAGCGGATCGTACGGAATGCGGTTGCCCAGCAGCGCCGGCCCCGACACCAGACCGCCGGTGGTGCCCAACCCCAGGGTGTAGCCGTCGGGTACGGCCTTGGCGACGATGCCGTGGCCGAGTGTGGCGGCGGCGCCGGGACGGTGATCGATCACCACCGGCTGACCGAGTACTTCGGTCAATGCCTTGCCGATTTCCCGCGCAGTAAAGTCGGTGCCCGCGCCCGGTGGATACGGTACAACCATGCGGATGGGCTTGTTGGGGTAGACGCCCTGGCCACCTTTGGTGCCTTGACCCGTGGGCGCGGATTGCGCAAACACGTTCGCCGCGCCGAACAGCAGCGCAAGGCCTGCCATGGAGCTGCTCGCCAGCGTGAAACCGGGTGTGGATATTTTCTTCATGCGAGCCTCCTGTAATGCAGTTGCACTGCCGCGGCGTTTCATGGAATCAGCGCGCTGCACCGGCGCCAGAGATGCAAGGCATGACTTTGTTTAAGTATTTGTTTTTATTGATATTTTTATTGCTTCATTCCGGCTGTATGCCGGCTGCCTGTGCCGCCTTTTTCCATTTCTCCACTTCAGATTTCAGATACGCGCCAAACTGCTCCGGTGTGCTGGTGTTGACGGTGGCGATTTCGCCGGCGAGCCGCTCCTGCACTTCCGGCAAACGCAAAATCGTGACGATTTCCTTGTTCAGCCGCGTGATGATGTCACGGGGCGTGCTGGCTGGCGCGAAAAATCCCGACCACTGTACCGCTTCGTAACCGGGCACACCGGCCTCGGCGATCGTTGGAACGTCCGGCAACACTTTCGCGCGTGTGCCGCTACTGATGCCCACCCCGCGCAGCTTGCCGCTATGCACATGCGGGATCACCAGCGCGAGCGAACTGGTCATGGTGGCGACGACACGGCCGGAGAGCAATTCCACCACACCCGGCGCGGTACCTTTGTATTGCACGACGGTGAGGCGGATCCCCGCCATGTTGGCGAAAAGCTCCATCGCCAAATGCGGCAGCACGCCGTGTCCCGCGCCGGAATACAACAACTCGCCGGGCCGCGGTCGGGCAAAAGCGATGAATTCCTTCAGCGTGCGAGGCGGCAACGATGGATGGCTGACCAGCAGTAGCGGCACATACAACGATTGTGTGATCGGCGCAAAGTCGCGCAACGCGTCGTACGGCAGCTTCTTGTAGCTCGCGACATTGGTGGCTAGCGAGCCGGGCGCCGCCAACAGGGTGTGGCCGTCGGGCGCGGCCCGCGCCACAATTTCCGTACCGATGATTGTGCCCGCGCCCGCGCGCAGATCGACCACCACTTGCCGGCCCCAGCGCTTGGTGAGCTCGTTGCCCACCAGGCGTGAAGTGGTGTCGCTGGGGCCGCCGGGGGCGGTGGGGACGACGATGCGGATGGGGCGGTTGGGATAGATGTCTTGTGCTCGCGTTTCCGCGGGCGTGAGGGTGAGCGCAGTGATGAGCACAAGGGCAATCAAAGCAAGCGCCCTCAACCGCATTCCCCGCAGATCCGGACAGGCGCTTTCGTGATCGGAGCGCAGGCCAAGTGGTAAACACTGTTCCAAAGTCGTCATGCGTTGATCCTCTGATGCAAAAACATTCTACAGCGCCTTTTTGTGCTTGCCGTGGCAAGCACAATGGGCATTGGCCGGGCAGCTAAAACCGGCCGGCGCCGTATGGCGGTGCGACGCCTGCACGCCCCCAGCTGCTCCAGACTTACTCGCCAGTGACTCCCGCCGGCGCCCACGCGCGTTTGGCGCGTATCGCGGCATTGCCGACGATTTCCACTATCGCCGGTTTGCCGCAGGCCAACGCCTTGTCCAGCGCGTTGCGAATGTCCGCCGGTTTTTCCACGCGCAGGCCGACGCAGCCCATTGAATTGGCCACGTTGGAGAAATTCACTTCCTTCTGGAACATCGCAGCTTCCGCAACGCCACCCGAGTAGTTGTTGTTGACCACCATCACCGCGTTGATACCTGCGCGCGCAGCGGTTTCCATTTCGGCCATGTGGTAATAGAAACCCGCGTCGCCGGCGAAGCCGATCACAGGTGCGGTGGGCAGTGCGGCTTTCACGCCGAGCGTACCGGGAAAGCCCCAGCCCAGCGAACCGCCGCAGCGGATGTAACGCTGGCCCGCCTTCATTTTTGTCATTTGCGCCGTCCATAACGCGGCGTGGAAAGTATCGACCACCAGCACGGCATTCGAGGGCATCCATTCGCCCAATTCTTTCGCCATGCGCTCCGGGCGGATGGGCACCTCATCCGAGTGACGCAGCGGATCGCTTTCGGCCCAGTAGTCGGCAACGTAGCCGCGCACCTGTTCCAGCCATTCCAAACGCGGCGCGCGCGATGTGGCGGAGCCGGCCTGCGCAAGCATTGCCATCAGCGTAACTTTGACGTCACCGCACAGCGACACGGTGTTCGGATAGTTGCGGCCAAGTTCGTTCGGGTTGATGTCGAGTTGAATGGTGCGCGTGCCGATTTTGGGAATGGACCAGCCGTTGGTGACTTGTCCGCCGGTGTGGCTACCAATGAAAAACACCAGATCGGCCGCAGCTACGGCCTTGTTCGCGCACCAGCGCGAATAACTGCCGGGCACGCCAACGCCCAGCGCGTGATCGTCGGGTACCAGCGCACGCGCGTGCAGGCTGGTGGCAATGGGGATTTGCAGTGTGTCGGCGAGCGCCACCACTTCCGCACCGGCCAGCGATTTCACCGCACCACCGCCGACCACGATGATGGGCTTGGCGGCTTCCTTGAATTCTTTCAGCGCCGCCTGAATGTCGGCGAGTTCGGCGCAGGGCCGAAACGGCGGGAAGCTCGTGAATCGTTCTTCGACGCGGGTGTCGTAATCGGCTTCCTTGTCGAGCACCTGCCCGGCGTTGCCGCGCAATTCCAGATGCACCGGGCCGGGCGCGCCGCTGGTAGCATCACGAAACGCCTGACGCAGTAAGTCAGGAAAACGTGTGGCGGTATCAACGGAATAATTCGCCTTGGTGACGCCATCCCACGCGGTGTGGTCTTCGGCATTTTGGTAGGCGTGACGATAGCGCGGCATGTCGTTTTGGCCGCCGGAAATCGCGATCACCGGCGAACCCGCCATATAGGCATCACGCACGCCCGCCGCCAGATTGGTGCTGCCGATATCCTGGCACAGGCACACGCCGGGTTTGTTCGACGCACGCGCGTAACCGTCGGCCATGTAGGCGGCGGCTTTTTCGCCGTGCGCGATGACGAGTTGGGTGGCGCCGATTTTGCCGATTTCCACCATGGCCGGCGGAATCACGGTATTCACGTAAAACAGATGGGATACGCCGTAGCCTTTCATGGCTTCGGCGAAGTAGCGATGTCCGGTCATCTTGGGCATGGCAGGTTTCCGAGAGAGTGTTGACGTGAGAAAAGCATAGCAGGAATCACGGGAAGCCAAAGCGTTCCGTGCAGTACTTTGCGGTAACATGCCGGGCACCTTGCATGGCATCCACAAAGGGAACCCGCATGCCGACGTTGACCGTTTCGCCACGCGCCGAGTTGTTTTATCAGGTTGATGATTTTACCGATCCCTGGCGCAAACCCGAAACCATTTTGCTGTGTCACGGCAATAACGAAAGCCATCAGGCGTGGTATGGCTGGGTGCCGCACCTGGCGCGCCGTTACCAGGTGGTGCGGTCCGACATGCGGGGTTTTGGTGCGTCAACACCGATGGCGCGTGATTTTCCGTGGACGCTGGATATTGTGATTAACGATTATCTCAGGCTGATGGATGAGCTCAGGATCAAACGCTTTCATCTGGTGGGGGCGAAAATCGGTGGCGTGATCAATCGTGCGTTCGCCGCACGTCATCCGCATCGCGTGCACACGTTGACCGTGGTCGGCTCGCCGCCGCCCATACGTGCCGATGCCGCCACGCGCTCGGCACGCGGGACGGAAGTCGAGGAACTCGGCATCGCCCATTGGGCACGGCGCAGCATGGGCGCGCGGCTGGGCAGCCGGTTTCCCAAAGAAGGCGTTGAATGGTGGATCAACTACATGGCGCGCACCGACATGGCGTCCGAGGCGGGCTTTGCGGGGACGATTAATTTCTCGGACATCAGCGCAGACATACCCAAAATCCAATGCCCGATGCTGGTGATCACCACGCAGGAAAGCGGGCTGGCATCAGTGGAGCAAACGCGCGCGTGGCAGCAGCAGGTACCGCAGTCGGAACTGGTGGTCCTGCCGGGTGATTCGTTTCATGCGGCGGCGACGGATGCGGATGATTGCGCGCGGGCGTTGCTGGATTTTGTTGGGCGGCATGCGATGGCTTCGTGACGGCAATCAACGCGAAACCTTTTGCATAGCAAGAATGCGTGCTTACCCTAATCCTGTCATTCCCGCGCAGGCGGGACTCCATACGCGGAGTTTCGTGGCACGTGCGTTATGGGTTCCCGCCTGCGCGGGACCGACAAGGGTTATAGCGTTTTACTGTCTTAGCGTATGAGTAAAATAGTGAATAAAAACACATACTTACGTTTGTGTTCGATTTGCTGCTTGGTGGCCGTGGCCGGTGCCGCCGCGCATCCGGCTAGCAGTACCGCACAAACCTATCCCGCCAAACCCATCCGCCTCGTCGTTCCCTATCCGCCCGGCGGCGGCACTGACGTCATCGCGCGCACGCTGGCGCAAAAAATGTCCGAGCTGATGGGCCAGCAGGTGCTGGTCGACAATCGCCCTGGCGCCAACGGCATTATTGGTTCAGATGCGGTGGCAAAAGCCGCCCCGGATGGTTACACCGCGTTGATTACGCTGGCCACGCATGTCATCAACCCCGCGCTCTACACCAAGCTGCCGTACGGCCCAGACGACCACGCGCCGGTGACGGTACTGGCTGAATATCCGTTTGTGATTACCGTGCATCCTTCCCTGCCGGTGAAAAACGTGAAGGATTTGGTGGCCTTCGCGAAAGCGCGGCCCGGGCAGCTCACGTTTGCGTCGTCGGGCAACGGCAGCGGCCCCCATTTGGGCATGGAATTGTTCAAGAGCATGGCGGGCATCGACGTCGTCCACGTGCCGTATAAAGGCGCGGGGCAGGCGATGACGGATTTGCTGTCGGGCCAGGTGCCGATTTTCTTGAATAATTTTCTCGCCGGTGCGCAGATGATCAAGGCGGGGCGTTTGCGCGCGCTGGCGGTGACCAGTGGCAAACGCTCCAGTGCGGCGCCTGACGTGCCGACGGTCGCCGAAGCGGGCTTACCGGGTTACGCAGTCACCGGCTGGTACGGCATGATGCTGCCGGCGGCACCTCCCGCGCCGGTGCTGCGTACGTTGTATGAAGGCACGGTGAAAACCTTGAAGTCGCGCGAAGTCAGCGGAAGGCTGTCCGCCGAAGCGGCGGAGGTGATCGCCAATACGCCACAGGAATTTGCGGCCTTCCTCAAGATGGAGTCGGACAAGTGGACAGCGGTGATACGTAAATCCAAGGTGCGGCTGGCGGAATGAGGCATGCGATAATTCGCGGATAAGAATTATTTCCATTTCTGTTTTCCTGATCTTGCCAACCGAGGAGCACTTCATGCACGACCACACCCAAGAAGGCAGCCTGCAATTCTGCGACTGCAATAACAATGTACTGGGCGCCACCAACGAAGCGGCGGCGCCAACCGGCGGTGGCGCGCGGCGGCAGGTGATTGTTTCGGGCAAGCGCGTAAAAACCATCGACGTGCATGCGCACTGTGTGATTCCCAAAGCGCTGGAATTGCAGGGCAAGGATCACAACCAGGAACGCGGCCCCGGTCTGGGTGACGTGGGCGCGCGGCGTCTGCGAGAAATGGACGAGCAGGGTATCGATGTCGAAGCCATCAGCATCAACCCGCACTGGTACAAGGAGGGGCGCGACAAGGCCGTCGAAATCTGCAAAATAAACAATGAAACACTGGCCGAGTTGTGTGCAGCACACCCGGATCGTTTCGTCGGCTTTGCTGCACTGACGTTGCAAGCACCGGAAGTTGCCGTGGAACAGTTAGAACATGCGGTAAAAAAACTCGGCATGCGCGGCGCGGCCATCGGTGGCAGCGTGGCCGCCGGTACCATGGAGTTTTCCGATCCAAGGCTCGACCCAGTGTGGCGCAAGGCCGAAGAACTCGGCGTGCTGCTGTTCATCCACCCGCAAAGCACGCCGGAACTCGGTAACCGCTTTAAGGGCAATGGCTGGCTGGCCAACACCATCGGCAATCCGCTGGATAC
>SYEN01000521.1 GCA_005800795.1 Burkholderiales bacterium
CGGATGGCTGCTGTCCTTCGACAGGCCTTCGATGGTCGTCACAGTTTTACCCGCCACGTCCTGCAAGGTTTGCAGGCACGACTGCACCGGCTGGCCGTTCAGATGCACGGTACACGCACCGCACTGCCCGACGCCGCAGCCCACACATGAACAGATCGTTGAATACATGAGCCCGAACATTTGCCGCTGTGGCACCTACGCGCGCATCACGCGGGCGATTGTGCGTGCCTCGAAAGAGATGGTGTAGCCATGACGACACACGCAAACATCAATCAACCACGCCGCAATTTCATGGTCGGCGCGGCGGGTTTTACCTTTGGCGTTGCGGTCGCGCCATCGTTGCTGACGGGCGAGGCACACGCGCAAAACAACGCTGTCAAGATGAATAACTGGGTGACGATACACGGCGACGGCACGGTGGCAATCATGTCGCCCGCGTCGGAAATGGGGCAGGGCTCGTTGACTTCGCTACCGCGCATTGTGGCGGATGAAATGGATGCGGATTGGTCGAAGGTGAAAATCGATCCAACGGCGGTGAGTGATCCGATTTTCGGTAATCCTGGCCGCGGCTTTCACCAGTACACCGCAGGCAGTGCCACGGTGACGGGTTACTTCAACAACTTGCGGCTGTTCGGCGCGCAGGTGCGGCAGGTGCTGATGGACAACGCCGCGCAACGCTGGGGCGTGCCGCTGGCGGAAACCACCACACAATCCGGCGTGGTGCTGCATCAGAAATCCGGCCGCCGCCTGACGTATGGCGAAATTGCCGCCTTCGCGAAAATTCCCGCCGAGGCGCCGCAGGTGGTTGTGGAGCCAGTGGCGACTGCCGAATTCCACTTGATTGGCAAGGACATCCCGCGCACTGATATTCCGGGCAAGCAGGACGGCAGCACGAAATACAGCATCGACGTGCAGGTGCCGGGGATGATCTATGGCGCCATTCTGCGCGAGCCGGTTGAAGGCGCGGGTGTCGCGGGCGTGGATGACAAGGCCGCGCGCGCTGTAGAAGGTGTGCTTCACGTGGTGCCATTGAAAAATGGTGTCGGCGTGCTGGCGGAAAATCCCTGGGCCGCGTTTCAGGGGCGCAAGGCGCTGAAGGTGACATGGGGCAGCAAGGCGCAAGGCGCGGGCTTTTCCACCAGCGGTGGGTTTGAGCAATTTGCCCAGGCGGCCCGCGATCCGGCGCAGGCGGTGATCGAGTGGGATCGCGCAGGCGACGCGGCCGCGAAGCTGAAAGGCGCCGCGCGCGTTGTCGAGGCGGAGTATCGCTCGGATTACGCGTATCACGGACAGATGGAGCCGCTGAATTCCATTGCCGCTGTTTCGCCCAAGGGTGATGCGGTGGAACTCTGGTGCGGCGTGCAAAGCCAGACCATTGCGGTGACGGTGGCGGCACAGGCGTTGGGCATTCCCGAATCGCGGGTGAAGTTCAATCACCATCTGCTGGGCGGCGGCTTTGGCCGGCGCGGCAACCGCGACGCGGATTTCGTGCTCGATTCGGTGTTGCTGTCGAAGGCATCGGGCAAACCAGTAAAAGTTATGTGGACCCGTGAGGACGACATCCACTCCGGCCGTTTCCGCCCGCTGTATGTGAACCGCCTGCGCGCGGGGCTGGATGCCTCGGGCAATATTTCCGGCTGGCATCATCGCGGCGTGTGCGATCACGTGATGGCCTTCATGGACCCGGTGCGTTACAAGGCGGTGAAGGGGCGCGACGGCATTGCCTTGAATGGCATTAACATCCGCTCTTATGAAATTGCCGACCGTATGGGGGAAGGCGTGCTGGTGCATACCGGCATGCGCACCAACCCGTTGCGCGGTATCGGCTTGACGGCCAACAGTTTCGCCACCGAAGTGTTCATCGACGAGCTGGCGGCCAGCGCCAAGGCCGATCCTGTCGAGTTTCGTCTGCGGTTGTTGTCCAAACAACCGCGCGCGCGCCGTGTCATCGAAGACACGGCGGCCATGGCCGGCTGGAAAAATCGGCGTGCAGGACGCGGGCTGGGTGTGGCGTATGTGGATTACTCCGGCACGCACGTGGCGGGCATCGCCGAAGTGTCTGTTGACAAGCAAACCGGCGCCATCAAGGTGCACAACTTCTGGTGCACGATAGATTGCGGGGTGGCGGTGCACCCCGATAATGTGATTGCGCAGACCGAAAGCTCGATTGTTTATGGTTTGGGGCTGGCGCTGACCGAACGCATCAGTATCGCCAACGGCGCAGTGGAGCAGTCGAACTTTTTTGACTACCACGTGCCGCGCATGCGTGACGTGCCGGAACTGCATATCAAGCTCGTTCAAACCAAAAACCATCCCACCGGGGCGGGGCAGATGGCGGTGCCGCTGGTGCCATCGGCGATTTCCAATGCGGTGTTTGCGCTGACCGGCGTGCGCCTGCGGCAGCAACCGATGCTGGCGGCCCGCGTCAAAACCGCCTTACTGGCAGGCGAAGAGCGGATAGCATAAAAGCCAATAAAAACAGATACTTACGTTTTTTTCATGATAAGTAATCATGATAAGTAATTTTGTGGGTTGTGGGTAATAGGGCGCTGATGCGGGCCCTGAGTGGCGCGCACCGTAAGCAAATGCATGAAGTTGCCTGAACCTCGCTTGCCCAGTTGCGACATGGTGTTGCTGGTGGATGCTGAAACTGGCACGCCTGCACGTGCCGGCAACGGTGGCTTTCGTGTCGATGCCGGTAGTGTCGAAGCGCAGGTACTGCGGGCGCTGCGGCGGCTGGGCAAGCGCGTGGTGGTGGTGCCGTTTAATGCCGATGTGCGGCTGACCCTGAATACCTTGCTCGGGCTCGCACCGCGCTTGATTTTCAATCTCACCGAATGGATCGACGGCGACCGCGCACGCGATCACGAAATCACCGGATTCCTTGATCGTCATGGGCTTTGTTATACCGGTACGGCGGGGCCGGGGCTGCGTTTGGCACGTGACAAATCACGCGCGAAAGCGGCGGTCGCGCAGACGGGTGTTGCCGTGCCGCGCAAATTTTCGCCGCAGGCGCGGGGGCAGGGCAAGCTGCCGTATGCGGTGTTCGTCAAACCGCGTCAGGGCGATGGCTCGGATGCCATCAGCGGTGCAGCCCTGGTACACACGCATGCGGCTTTGCGCGAACGCGTGAAATCGCTGCAGCTGCGCAAGCTGGGCCCGGCGCTATGCGAGGAATACATCGAAGGCCGCGATGTGTTTGTGGCGCTGCTCGGCAACACGCCGCAAGTGCTGCATCCGCTTGAGCTGGTGGTGGGTCGGCAGGGAACGGGCGCACCGCGCTTTGCCACGCGGCTTCTGAAGCATGACGATGCCTACAAGCGGCGCTGGCGCGTCAGTTACCGCGAAGCTGAACTGCCGCGCGCGGTGCTGATCGAAATCCGGCAAGCCAGCCCGCGGATATTTCATGCCTTGAAACTACGAGACTATGCGCGGCTGGATTTTCGTTTGACCGCTGACCACCGGCTTTATTTTATCGAAGCCAATCCCAACCCCGATTTGGGCCGGCACACGTTTGGGCACGAGCGTTGTTTTGCGGGGGTGGAATACACAGCATTGATCCAGCGTATCGTATGGGCTGCGCTGACGCGTTAAGTTGGTGCGCCATGGAAGGCTCAGACAGTTGCCACGGCCCTGCGCCCGTCACCCCGCAGCTGACGCATGGCTTCTTCCAGCTCGCCCCTGGGGGTGACGCCCATTTCAACCCGCCTGCTTACGTCCCACACCCGATGCACGTCGGCCATGACTTCGGCGTCGGGGCGATCGATGTCGATAGGCACGCCAATCATCGCCCAGGAGCGCAGGCCGGTCAGCCAGAAAGTCTCGACGCGGTTGCCTTCCGGATCGCGGAAGTAAAGGCCGATCGCACTGGCATGCGTGACCAGCCGGTCGATGGGGTAGCCTTTTGCCATGGCGCGCCGTTTGAAGTCGCGGACGTTATCCAGCGACTCGACACGCAGTGATATTTGCTGGATCAGATGATCGTCATCTGCATCCGGACGGCCCAGCATGATGGCGATTTCGTGATCGACGGCCTCAGGATCGGCACTGAAAAATGCCGCACCGTCATTGCACTTGGTGAGCGTCATACCCATGAAGCCGCCCCAAAAATCCTTCATCACTGCCAGATCCTTAACGAAATACCCGATGTGCCCGAGCCCCAAGACTGCCATGTAAAACCTCCTGATTGCGGATGGATGCGGTCGTTGCGATGACCGTCTGACAATTCAGGTGACAAGTAGGCGCCACGCCAGCGCGACTGTCAAGGTGTCATCCTTTTGCGAGGGGAGCGATGCTTTTAGCCGGGCACATGTCACGCCCGGTCGAAATGGCGTCCCGTGGGGTCGGGGTACAGCACGCGCTCCACCGCGATGACAAAGGGCAAGGCCGCGCCAAGCGTAGCTTTGGCTTCATCGATATCGATGACTTGCGCCTGTCCACCGTCGTCGTTGATGGTGTGATAACAAATCAGCGTTACCGCATGCCGTTGCGCCTTAGCATCGCGCGCGTCCGCGTGACTGGCTAGCCATGCCAGCGCCTCGTGCGCACGGGAAGATGCCTGCGAGTAACGGCTCGTGGTCAAAAACACGGCAGCAAATAATCCGAGTGCAAGTACGATCGCCAGTGCCCAGAACAACACATCGGCAACCAGCGGCGGCCAACCGAGCCGTTTCGACAAGGGCGGCAACAACAGCAACAGCAGCCCGGCGCCGACAACCGTAATGCAGCCGATGCCGCGCCGGTCAGCGGGTGGCGGTTGCGCCAGCAGACGCTGCGCCTCGTCCCGTATTGCGGCTTGTTCTCCGGCGTCGAGGGTGACCAGTTCCATGCCAGGTTGCAGGCCGGCGTCTCAAACCACCTTCGCGTTTCTCGCGGCTATAGGCCCGACAGTTTCATCAGGGGCGCTACAGGCCCCACCGCCCCATGGCCGCCGGCGAAGTTCTCGGCGTCGAGATTCCATCTCTTCAGGCCCTTCATCACGTCGAGTTCGCCGGGACGCAACTTGGCCAGCAACGGGTCGCGTCCGGGCGACCACAGGTCGGTGACGAAACCGAGTTTCGCGTCAGGGACGAATGCGATCAGCGTGCCGGTGGAATGCTGGGTTTCAATGAAATAGAAACCGACTTCGCGCCTGGCATCCTTCAGCACGTGTTTGTCCTTGACTTCGATAATCTGCGCAGCGCGCGGGCTGTTGTGCAGCCGGTCATTCAGTGCTGCACCCGGGGCGCTAAACATTTGGGCAAAGTGTGCCCTGTTGCCGGGGCCGACCACCACCGTTGCGCCTTCGGCGACGTAGGTGCGCGCGCCGCTGGTGTGATCCCAGTGATGGTGGGTGAGCATCAGGTACTTGATCGGCTTGCCCGGATAACGCGCCTTGGAGGCCTTGATCATCCACTCCGAAAACTGTTCATTGACGGGCGCATCGAGTATCACCAGATACTTGTCCATCTCGACCACCACACTGTTGTGCGATACACCGCGCGACTGGCTGACGCCGGGCGCGATATCGACGAGATCCGGCTCGCCTCGTGCCGATATATCCCAGCCCACGGTGTCCGAATCCATCAGGTTGCCCCAGTGGCCGCGGCGCATCATCCACTGGTGCGGAATACCCGAGTTCGCACGCGAGGCTTGCACCGCGATGGCACGTGCGGTGATGGGAATTTCAAACAGGGTCGAGTGCAACGGCGGATTGGCGGTGACCTGATCGTACCGGATCGACAGCGTGTTGCGACCGTTAAGGTGATACTCGAGGCTGTGAGCAATTTTCACACCCGCAACATCGCGCCAGTCGGCAAGTGTCATATCGAAATGCGCGTCACCCTGGATCGGATCAGCATCGCGCGTGCGGATGATCGCCGGCAGCTTGCTTGCCGGATCGAACAGTACGACGAAGCTGAAGTTGCGCACATCGTATTGCAGCGCGGGATAGTCTTTGCCGTTGACCTTGACTGGTGCCAGCGCGCGCACTGCAGCCGGATTCGCTTTCATGTCGAGCACGAGGCGCGGCGAGCGGCGGGTGAGTTCGCGCAGAACGATCGCCGCGCGTGCGCCGGACATCGGATGTCCCGGCGGACTGCTGCGCAGGCTGATCGCCGTGCGCGACTGTGAGTCGACCCCGGCCACGTAGCCGATTTCATTCGCCATGATTTCACTGTATTTCAGTTCCAGCGGCTTGGGCTGGATGCGCGTCACGCGCCGTTCCCAATCGGTGCGTGCGCTGCCTCCGGCGAGATCGCGTTGCACGAAAAATTTTGCTTCGCCGGCCGGCCGCAGCTCCGCCTTGGCGCCGGGTTCGTACGATGATTCATACTCGCGCTGCTGATCTGTGCCACGTAGGGCAATCGTGTTCAGTGCGTTCAGTGCGGCTTCGCCGCCCATGGCGCTGATTGCTGCATTGACGAGGCTGTGCCCTTGTGCGCTGACAACGCCTGTTGCGCCGAGCAGCGTGCCGATCAATAACGCCCTGAAACAAATACCAACACACCTTCCGAAATTCATACTTCCCCCCGATACAGTTTGTTGGACTGAAACCATCCGGCAGTGCGGTACTATTTTCCCTTGAATACCGGTTTGCGTTTTTCACCAAAGGCGCGCACGCCTTCCAGCCGGTCGTCGGTAACCACCGTACGATTGTAAGCTTCGATTTCAATGGCCAACCCGGTGCGTAGATCGACATCCAGCCCGCGGCGTATCGAGGTTTTGGCCTGCCGCAGAGAAACGGGTGCACTGGCGCACATCTGCCGTGCAGTGACGAGTGCCGCAGGCATCAGTTCTGCCGGCTCGCATACACGGTTGACCATGCCCCACTCGAAACCTTCCTCTGCGCTAAACGCGCGGCCCGTGAGGATCAGTTCTTTCGCCCGGCGCTCACCCACCGCACGCGGCAGATTTTGCGTGCCGCCGCAGCCGGGTAATATGCCGAGCGTGGTTTCGGGCAGCGCGAAGCGCGCGGTGTTCGCAGCGTAAATAAAGTCGCAGGCCAGTGCGAGTTCGCAGCCGCCGCCAAAGGCGGAGCCGTTCACCGCCGCGATCACCGGTGCAGTGCAGTTCATGACCGCATAGAAGGCCTCCTCGAAAATGGCGTGTTGTATGCGCCATTGTTCGTCGGTCATGCAGTTGCGTTCCTTCAGATCGCCTCCGGCGCAAAACGCCTTGTCGCCGCTTCCGGTGATCAGCACGCAGCGCACGGCCTGCGGATGAAACGCCAGCGGCGCGAAAATCTCGCGTAGTTCGATGCCCATTTGCGTGTTGAGCGCATTGCGTGTTTCCGGGCGGTGCAGCGTGACCTGGAGCAGGCCATCGGCGGATTTTTCGATTTGCAGGGTTTGAGCGGGCATGGGAAATATTCTTAAATAGTGTTTAAAAACAATTAGTTACATAAATCCAGGCAAGGCATCTAATCGATGCGTGCGCCGGAAGATGCAACCACTTTGGCGTAGCGCGCGGTTTCAGAAGCGATATATCGTGCAAATTCTTCGGGTGTGTTGAGCATGGGTTCAACGCCGGCGGCGGCGAGCCGCTCGCGCAAATCCGGCTGGGTCATGATCGCCGAGAGTTCCGTGTGCAGACGTGTGATGATAGCGGCTGGCGTGCCGGCGCGCGCGAGGATGCCGTTCCACGAGCTCGCTTCCACGCCGGGCGCGCCGCCCTCGGCGGTGGTGGGCAGTTGCGGCAGCAGCGCTGATCGTTTGGCGTGCGCCACCGCCAACGCCTTCAAGCGATTCGCTTTGACGTGCGGCAGCACCGGCGGGATGGTGCTGAACATGAATTGTGTTTGGCCGGCCAGGAGATCGGTGACCGACGGCCCTGCGCCCTTGTAGGGCACATGGGTGGTTTTGATACTGGCCACGCTGTTCAACATTTCCGCACCCAGATGATTGGCGCTGCCGTTGCCGGTGGAGGCGAAAAGAAGTTCACCCGGGCGGCTGCGTGCAAGCGCGATCAGTGCGGGCAGCGTGTTCGCAGGTAGCGACGGATGCGCAACGACGACCTGCGGCAGCACGGCCACCAGCGAAATCGGCGCAAAATCCTTCACCGGATCGTAGGGCAGTTTTTTGACCAGACTGCTGTTGATGGCGTGCGTGGTGGCGGTTCCGAGAAGCAGGGTGTAACCATCGGGCGCGGCTTTCGCGGCGAGATCGGCGCCGATCACCGTGCCGCCGCCGGCGCGGTTGTCGACCAGCACCTGTTGATTGAGATTTTTTGCCAGGCGTTCAGCGACCACACGCGCCACCAGATCAGCGCCACCGCCTGGGGGAAGGGGGACGATGAGGCGGATGGGGCGGGCGGGGTAGTCGGCTTGTGCATGCGCAACAGCGGCAACGACTATGAACATGCCGCACAACAGACTTGAGAATTTTGCAGAAGACTTCAACTTAAATGCTCGAATGTTTCCCTGTCATTCCCGCTTTTGCGGGAATGACAGATTTGGTTTTTCACGCATAAACATGCCGGACATACTTACTAAGCGCAATTACGAAAACGCAATCTCCGCTGCCGTAGTTATCGTCGCAAACCGCGACACCATTTCCAGCGTGGCCTTGTGTTGTTCGTCCGTGGCGGCGGCGCTGCAATCGTCGAGTATGGTGATATCGAAATCGCGGTCGTGGCCGTCTTTTGCCGCCGACAGCACTGCGCCGGTGGTAGACACGCCGCAAAGCACCAGCCGGGTGATGTGGTGCGTGCTGAGTATCACCTCGAGTCGTGTCGCGTAAAACGGGCTGACACGGTGCTTGATGATGTCGTAGTCCCTGGGCTGCGGTGCGAGTCTTGGATGCACTTCAGTACCCCAGGTGCCGAGTTTAAAGAGTCCCGCCTTTTTCGCGCCATTAAACAACCCGCTGTTGGCGGCCACTTCGCGGTAATCCGGCGAGAACCCCACGCGCACATAGCCGATCAGTACGCCAGCCGTGCGCGCCTTGCTGATCGCCAGCGCGGTGTTGTCTATCACCTTGCGCCGTTCCAGGATGGGGCCGTAACCTTTCTTGCCGTTGGGGCCGTCCTCGTGGATCAGATCATTGATCATGTCGAGGACGAGAAGCATCGTGGCTGCCATGAGTCAGTCTCCTGCGTCTAGCGTACGATGGGCAGTTCCAGATCACACACCGCGCCGTTGAGCGGAATTTTCGTCGTTGGGTCTTTCGATGGCAGCATCACGGTGGCGAAGCCGGGCGAGGACAGATGACCGCGCTGGTTGATGCCTTTCATGTCGATGTCCACAAGCGCGCAGCCGTCCTTGACGTATTTCTTGACAACTTTGCCGGTGATGAAGGTGGTGTCGCCCTGGCAGTTGAACAGACGCGCTTCCATGCGCAAGCGCTTTAACACGGCGTCGTCGCCCATCCAGTTGGTAATCGCGGTGGCGAACCAGCACGCGCGCTGCGGCAGGTAGTCGTACATGCCCGGCACGCCCACGTCTTTGGCGAAATCCTCGCGATGGTGGCCGATGCCGGTGTATTCGACACCGCCGCCGGTTTTTTTGTTGCGGATGTAATGTTTGGGGTGTTTTGCCGCATGGCGCAGCAGCACGCCATGTGCAGAACCGCGGCCGGAGGCAATGACGAACGCCATGGTGTCCGAGGCCGACAGAGGGCCACGCGCGATTTCGTCGATGCTGTCGCCGACTTTGACATCCTCCCAGTGGCGGGTTTTCTGCCCTTGAAGACGGTCGATTTCCGTCAGCACCATTTCATCGATACGGTCGCGTTCCTGCGGCGTGTAGACGTGGGTTTTGATTTCCTTGTATTTGCCTTTGTCGCGCGAAGCCTTGCGCTCGTGGCGCGCGGTCAGGCCCAGCGCCTTGCACAGCACTTCGTCGCGCTGGTTGATGTAGGTCGATTCAAGGTACTGCATCGCCATCTTGCCGGAGAACTTGGATTGTTTTTCCTGTACGTCGATCACACGGTTCCAGATCGAGATGCGGTCGCCAGGACGCACATTGCGAAAATACTCGCAATCAATCGCCACGCCAAAACCGTGCACGCCGGGCAAGCCCCAATACGAACGGCCGGGCCAGTGATGCGTCCACGGAAAGCACGGGTGCGCGATCAAGCCGCCGAAACGCGTCCAGCGCGCGTACTCCTGATCGCGATACAACGGATTCAGATCGCCGATGCCGTTGGAGAAAATCGTGATCGCGTCCACGCTGGCGTCGCGCAGGTATTGCTCCGGCCGCAGCTTGCTGCCGATGAGTTCGCGCGCGGCCGACATGGAGGCTTCGTTAATGAGGCCTTCGGGCGCTTCTTCAGTAATATTGAGTTCGGTGGGTTTGTTCATGGATCTTCCTCTACAGACAGTGATACAAAAAAATCAATTAAATCAGATAGTTACAAAATACTGATGCGCTGGAAGTAACGGTCACGAGGCAGCCAGAGCCGCTCGTGCCTGCTTCACCAGATCCGGTAAGCCACTGCAAACATAAACGCCGCTTTTCGCCAGCATTTGCGTCTTTGCCGTATAACCATCCGCTTTGCTGCCCACGAGCGCCGCAGCATGGCCCATTTTCTTACCCGGTGGCGCGGTCTTGCCGACGATGAGCGCTGCCACGGGCTTCGCACCTTGGGATCGGGCGTATTCGGCCACAGCAATTTCTTCGACGCCGCCAATTTCGCCCAGGTACACGATCGCTTTGGTTTCGGGGTCGTTGTGAAACAGTGCCAGCGCTTCGCCCGCCGTAGTGCCTTTCACCGGGTCACCACCGATGCCCACAACCGTCGTCTGACCGATGCCGGCGAGGGTGAGCCGCTTGCTGCCTTCGTACGACAGCGAGCCGCTGCGCGAGATCACACCCATTGGCCCGCGCATAAAACAAAAGGACGGCATGAAGCCCATTTTCGCCTTGCCCGGCGAGATAAGCCCCGGCGAGTTTGGGCCCGTCGTGCGTGCGCCATTCGCCTGGGCCGCTGCGCGGATTTCGATCATGTCACGCACCGGCATTTCATCGGCGGTGATCACGGCCAGCTTGCAGCCGGCCTCGATGGCTTCAATGGCAGCGGCACGCACGAGTACCGGTGGCACAAAAACCATGGCGGTGTCGGCGCGCGTGGCGGCGACGGCAGCCCTGGCGCTTTCAAACACTGGCACACCATCGACATCAGTACCGCCGCGTCCGGGGGACACACCGGCGACGATGGTCGTGCCATAGCTACCGGCGTCTTTCATGAAAAACTTGCCGTAGTTGCCGGTTGCGCCCATGACGAGCACGCGGTTGGTTTGGTCGAGCAGGATGCTCATGACGTGTTCACTTCGCGTGCCTCGCGAGCTTTACGGCTTCCTTCGCCGCGGTCTCCAGCGTGGCATGGTTGTGTGCGCCGAAGGTCCCGAATATTGCCGGCACTTCTTCCACAAAAGTACCATCAAGCCGGAATACCACGGGTTTTTTGCTCTTGCGCACCGCCAGCGTTTCCTTGAGCGCGCGCGCGACCCGGTTCATTTGCGTGCCGCCGCCGAAAACGCTGACGAGGATGACTTTCACGTCCGGGTCACCATCGAGCAATGCAAATGCGGGTTTATAGCCGCGTGCCGACGCAGGGCCGGGGCTGACATCCAGAAAGCAACCGGGCTTGCCGCCGCAGTCACGAATCATGTCCATGGCCCCCATGGTCATGCCCGCACCGCCGGAGATCAGGCCGATGTTGCCGTCGAGCTTCACGTACATATGGCCCATGTCCATGCTTGCGCGCAGAAGCTTGTGCGCGCGCTTTAATTCGCCCTGACGCTGGGCTTCGATGTCGGCGTTACGATTGTGCGCCCATTCGTCGTAGACAACCTTGCCGTCGAGCGCCATCAATTCGGTGAGATTGGCGTCGGCAAGTTTTGCCAGCGGGTTGATTTCGATGGTGTGGCAGTCGCGTGCGGCGGCCGTGTCGACCAGCCGCTGTGCCAGCGAGATCACGCGTTCGCGGATGCGGTAATCGCTTTCCACCGGCTCAAGTATCGAGCGCAGTTCATTCGCTCTAAATTTCCACGCCGGGCCGATGGCGTAGCGCGCAGGCGGCGGACCGTCTTCGATGTTGACGCCGCCCTTGGGTGAATACAGCACCACATAACCCCCGGCGGCACTGTCGACCGTGACTGACAGATACAGTTCGCGTTCAATGGCGAGCCACGGATCAGCGAGCAGCATTTCAGGTTTTTCGCCATTGAATTCAGTGGCAAACAGCTTTTTCGCGGCTGCCTTTAATTGCGCGGCGTTGTTGGCGCGGATTACGCCACCCTGTTTGCCTCGTCCACCGCTGCGCACCTGCGCCTTCACCGCGACCGGGTACTCGCGAACCCTGGGCGCGCGCGCGCCAGGCTTGATCAACGAGCCGTCCGGCACGGCTACGCCCACCGCGCGCAACATCGCCTTGGCCTCGTATTCAAGAATCATCATCGACGCAGCATTTCCCGTGATTGTGGTGTGGTTGTGATTGTCGTGGGTCTGTTGTGGAAGTCCATCGCATGCGAGTCCAGCATACGCGATGAACGGGTGCGTAAAGCGTGGATAATATCAAACGTGCAGCGAACCCGCGTGGTAAACCCTGCTCGGTGCCTTGTCTTAACTTCTTTGGAGCACGCGATGACCCGTCCCACGGTACTGTTGACCAACACCATCGGCCGCGAAGGCGTGGAAATCCTCGAGCCTGTGGCAAACGTGGTGATAGCGCCCGATGTGAAGCCGCAAACCCTGCGCGATTGCGCGCGCGAAGCGGATGCCATTCTGGTGCGTGCAAATTTGCCGCCGGATATATTTGAGGCTGCGACGCGGTTGCGCGGCGTGGTACGCTATGCGGTCGGGCTGGACATGATTCCCATGGAGGCCGCCACGGCGAAGTCGATTCCCGTCGCCAATATGCCCGGCGTGAACGCGGAATCCGTTGCGGAGTATGTGATGAGCGCCTTGCTGTTGCTGACGCGCCGCATGCATTTAATCAATCACACCCTGCGCACGCGCGACTGGAACAGCGCGCGCGCCATCGGCGAATCCTCCACCGAGTTGATGGGCCGCACCATTGGCGTGATTGGTCTGGGCAACATCGGCAGCCGTGTGGCGGAAATCTGCCACGCGGGGTTTCGCATGAAGGTGCTGGGACATCAGCGCCGGCTGAATGCGCTGCCCGCGTTTGTGCAGGGCGCCGATATCGACACGCTGTGCCGTGAAGCCGATTTTATTGCCCTGTGCTGCCCGCTGACTGAAGCCACCCGCAATCTCATCAACAAAGATCGCATCGCGCTGATGAAACGCGGTGCGTGTCTTGTCAACGTGTCGCGTGGGCCGGTGTGGGATGAACGGGCCATGGCCTCGGCGCTGAGCGACGGGCGCCTCGGCGGCGCGGTATGCGATGTCTATGCAGAGCAGCCGTTACCGCGCGATCACCCGTTTTTGTCGCTCGACAACATGGTGCTGACCGCGCATATGGGCGGTTTGACGCAGGAAAGCATGAAGCGGCTTTCCATGGGTTCGGCGCAGGAAGTGCTGCGTTTGCTGCGCGATGAGAAGCCGCTGAATTTTGTGAACCCGCAGGTTTGGGAAAAACACCTCGAGAGGATTCGGGGTTTTCCGGTTTACCGCTCCTGAGGCGCAAGCGCGCGCCAACCGCGTGCTAACCGCGCGCTTTTAACAACGGCCCGGTCAATGACGACAGTGCCATGCGCTGTTGGCCAGCAGCATCAAAATTCTCCGGCGCGAGCCATTGGGTGAAGGCCGCATCCACGGCTGGCCATTCGCTGTCGATGATGGAATACCATGCGGTATCGCGGCTGCGGCTTTTGTAAACTACGGCCTGCCGGAACACGCCTTCGTAGGAAAAGCCGAAGCGCTGCGCGGCCGCACGTGACGGCGCATTGAAGGTATCGCATTTCCATTCGTAGCGGCGGTAGCCGACTGCGAACGCGTTGCGCATCATCAGATACATCGATTCGGTGGACACCGGCGTGCGCTGCATCAGCGGCGAAAAGCGCAGGCTGCCGATTTCGATCACCCCGTTGGCTGCATCAATGCGCATGTAAGACGCCACGCCCACCGCCTTGTGGGTTTTGAGGTCAATGATGGCAAAAAACAGCGGATCGTTGCCGGCGCCGGCCTTTTCCACCCACACCTGATACGCTGCGAAATCCGCGAACGGCCCGGCGGTCAGGTAGGTCCAGCCGGCGCCGCTGGTGTCCAGTGTATTGGCCGCATAGAGGTCAGCGGCGTGGCGCGTGGCGTCCAGCGGCTCGACGCGGCAGTAACGGCCGGTGAGGGTTGCGCGTTGCGGCACGGGCGGCGCCTGCCATTGCGGCAGCGGTTTGCCGAGCGCTTGGCCGAGCGCATTGTGATGCAAATGAGGATTCATAAAAAATCCTTTAAAAACAATTGGTTATGAAACTTCCAGCGATTCAGCGCGGGCGCCGCAATTCGCCGAGGGCACCTTCGTACTCGAGAATATTCTTCGGGCAATTGCGCTGCATGCCCTCGAGCAGGGATTGCGCGCGCGCGCGATCGCCCTTGATGATGTGCGACTGGGCAACATAAAAATCGGCTTCGCAGCGCAGCTCGTTGCGGCGCACCGGATCGCTGTCGGTGGCGCTGTTGACCACCGACGCGGGATCAGTGCGCCCCAGATACAGGGCAATAACCGGCGCGGGCCAGCTGCTGCGGATGCGGCGCGTGTCGCGTTCCAGCAAATCGTCGGCATCGGCCAGGCCGCCGCGCCGGCGCGCAATATAGAGCCACAAGGCGGTATAAATATTGGGTTGCGCCTTGAATGCGGATTCGAAGTCTGCCGCCGCGCGCGTAAATTCGGATTGGTAAAACAGTGTGCGCGCGCGCGCGAAAACCACGCTGTGCGCGTCGTTGCCCTTGGCATGCCGTAGCGCCGCGTCGAAATCAGCCAGCGCACGCGGGTAGCTGCCTTTGACCGCATGCTCAACGCCGCGCGCATGAAGAATGCCCGCGTCATCCGGCGTTTGCGCGAGCGCTGCGTCGAAATCCGCAATGGCGCGATCAGGTTCACCCTTGTTCGACCACGCCGCGCCACGATGGTGATGGGCACGTGGTGTCTTGGGATCGATTTTCAGCGCCGTGGTCTGATCGGCTATTGCCCGGTCGTAGTCGTCCTTGTTCGCCCATTGCGCACCACGCAGCACGTACCACTGCGCCAGCATTTCACTGTTGGCTTTGCTGGATTCAATCGCAGCGGTGCAGTGCTTGATCGCCAGATCGGGATTGGTGCTGCTGCGGCACAATTGTCCGTCAGTGGAAGGTTGCGCCAGTGCATACGGGCTGGCGTATAAAAGGGTGGACAGCAGTGCGGAAGTAACGACACGTGACATCATGCAGATGGTTCCTGGTTATGGGGAGCGGTGAGGCGTTTTCTGAGCCAGCTACAATTGTGGCCAGTTGTCATGCTTTTGGCATTCCATCGGGCAGCGGCAGGTATTCGCGGCAAGTGCCATTGCCAAAATCGCCTTCGCCTTCGAGTTTGCCGCCGAACTTGTAGCCGTGCCCCTGGGGACCGTATGCGCTGTCGGCCGGCGCAGGTTGGATTTGCGTATTCATGGGCGGGGAATGCTATCACGGGCGGGGCGGGGAGTTGAATTTACAAGGCGACTGGTTGTAGTAGCGCACTGAAGGCGGTTTCTTCAGGCAATACCCAGGCTGCTGGAGCATGCCTCGGGACACAATACCGGTGGACGGACATGGAGATGCCTGCCGCGCTGTTGCCTTGAAAAATCCACAGGGCATTCTGCCTATGCCTCTAAAGCTTGTGGACATCGCGCCGTAGATATTGAACGGGGAACCCGGATACTGCGCACAGACACCCGCTCTGTTACGCCGCGGCTTTTCCACAGTCTTTACACAATTGCATCCAGACATGAGCGCAAAAATTGCATCCATTAATGCGCCGATAATCATCGGACGCTTCGAAATTGAGCGTACGCTGGGCAGAGGTGCACAAGGCAGCGTCTTTCTTGCCCGGGATCCGCACCTCGGGCGCGAGGTCGCCGTCAAGGCGATTGGACGTGGCACCTCTGTTGCGAGGATTCAGGCGCTGCTGCAAGAGGCGCGGGTCATCAGTCAGTTCAGTCATCCGAATATTGTCACCCTTTACGATGCGCTGGAACACGAGGGCAACCACTATCTGGTGCTCGAATATGTTCCCGGAACGACACTGGACCACCTGATTCAAAGGGAGGGTAAGCTCGACAAATTACGGGCACTGCGAATCGCCAGCCAGGTGGCCGCCGGCTTGAGTTACGCGCACGCAAAGCAAGTGATACATCGCGACATTAAGCCCGCGAACGTCATGATCGATGCGCAGGACTGCGCGCGCATCATGGATTTTGGCATTGCAGCCACCGCTAGCGTTGCCCAAAGCGGCGCGATAGCCGTGCAAGGTACACCGCGCTACATGGCGCCCGAGCGCATGGGGAACAATACTGCGAGCCAGGCTGGCGATATCTTCTCGCTCGGCATGGTGCTTTATGAAATGCTGACGGGAACACCGGCCGTTAAGGGCTCCAGCACATTCGAAGTCATGCACAAGATCGCCAACGAGCCGATTTATCCACCGTCACGCACCGCTCCTGATATTGACGAACAGCTGGATCATCTGGTGATGCGTGCGCTGCTGAAGAACGACAGCGAACGCTACGATTCTGCGGCGGCAATGAAAAAGGCGCTCGACAGCTACCTGATGCCTGTTGCGGAATCCGATACACCCGCAGAGGGTGCTACAGGCGTCACGGGCACGATTGAATTCCTGTTGCGGCGCATGAGCCACAAGGGAAATTTTCCCGCGTTGTCCCGCACCATCGGTACGATTAATCGCGTCGCTGCCAATAGCGACGAAAGCGTGCAGACGCTATCGGGCGCGCTACTCAAGGATTTTGCACTTACCAACAAGCTGCTGCGGATCGTCAATTCGTCGACCTACGGACAGTATGGCGGCAACATCAGCACCATATCCCGCGCAGTCATGATTCTGGGCTTCAATGCCGTACGCGATCTCGCGGTGACGCTTATATTGTTTGAGCACCTTCAAAATAAGGCCCAGGCTGCGCAGCTCAAGGAAGATGTCATTTCGTCGTTTTTCGCGGGTGTCATGGCACGCCGCATCGCTGGCCGGTGCGGCGTGCCAGACAGCGAGGAGGGCTTCGTGTGCGGGGTGTTCCACAACCTCGGAAGTATGCTCGCCACGTATTATTTTTTCGACGAATCCGCCGAAATCGCCAAACGCCAGTCGCGAGGTGAAAGCGAGGAGCAAGCGTCGCGCGCGGTGCTGGGCGTCACATTCGAGGAACTCGGCATCGGCGTTGCGCGCAGTTGGCATCTGCCCGAGAAAATCGTCAACAGCATGCAGCGTCTGGGTGCCGGAAAGGTTGCGAAAGCCGCCACGCCTGCGGACCGTCTCAGAGTTACGACCAATCTCGCCACAGCGCTGTGCCGGGTCGCCAGCGAGACCGCGCGATCCCGAAAAACCGCGGAACTCGAAGAATTGAAGCGCAGGTTCGGCGCAACGCTCAATTTGGGCAAGCAGCAACTGGCAGCCATCGTGGACGATTCCATCAACGAGTTCTTGGCGGAATCCGCGATTTTCGTCGCCGACACCGGCAAGAGCCGCGTACTCAAAGCCATCACCAGTTGGTCTGGAAATGGCGGCGACACGCCAGCCGTTGGGAATGCTGACACCAGCGATATCGCCATTGCCGCCAGCATCAACGCGAGTGGCGGCGATGTCGTGGACGAACTGGTCAATACTACAGCCGCGATGGCGGCGCCTGCCACGGCAGGGGCCAGTGCCGCGGAGACGCTGACGGCGGGCATACAGGATCTGACCAATACGCTGGTCGGTGACTATGATCTGAACGATATCCTGCGAATCATCCTGGAAACCATGTATCGCGGCATGGCGTTTTCGCACGTGCTGCTATGCACGCGCGATGCGCGGAGCAACAGCCTGCAGGCGCGCTTCGGATTTGGTGTGCGTAATGATGAATATCTCGCTACGTTTCGCGTGCCATCCGGTCAAACGCAGGACGTGTTTCAGGTCGCGCTCGACAAGAATGTCGATCTCTTCATCGCCGATTCGCATGTCGCCAATATTGCCAGTCGTATTCCACCGTGGTACCGCGAAAAAATAAATGCGCCTTCATTTCTGCTGTTGCCGCTGGTCATCAACAAGAAGGTCATTGGCATGTTCTACGCGGATCACGATAACGCCGGTGAACTGACGATAGAGCCTGAGCAGTTGCGATTGCTGAAAACCCTGCGCAATCAGGCCGTGTTGGCCATACGGCAGAAATGCTAGGCAGATCGTCGGACTATTTGCAGAGTGCTGTGTGGAACCTGGCAAATCTTGAACCGGAAAATGGATGGAAAAAGCCGTCGATTCCGCTTCGTAAATATACTTACTTGAGGTATATTTCATTACAGAATAATAGCTTGGCATTCCTTTGATTTGGTCTGATGCCCGGCGTGACATGCCAGACCAGATAATTTGAGGGAAGCCACGTGATTTTTTTGAGTTTGTCGTGTTCCGATCAGAATCCAGGGCGCCGCGATTCGGATAGCGTCGAGGCGTCTCATGATGAGGCAGTTCGTTGCCGAGCCGACGGTAGCCAACCCTATGCAGGCGGCTGGCAGAACAGGAGTAGTTCCGACGACGGATTTACCTTGGCGGAACTTTTAATGACCATTGCCATCCTTGGAGTGCTGGCCGCAATTGCAGTTCCCATGTACGTCGATCACAAGGAAAAAATCAGGCGGAGCCAGGCGATAACGGATATCGGGTACATTCAGACCGTGATTGATCTGTATGCGACCGATAACCGGTATCAGTATCCGGATTCGTTGGCGGATGTAAAAATGGACGGCATGCTTGATCCATGGAAAGGTCCCTATAGGTACACGCGGCTTGATAACGCCAAAGGCAAAGGCAGTGCACGCAAGGACAAGAATCTGGTTCCCATCAACACCGACTACGATCTGTGGAGCAATGGGCCGGACGGCAAGAGCGTCGCGCCGCTGACTGCCAAGGCCAGCCGGGATGACATTGTGCGCGTGAATAACGGACGTTACGTGGGTCTGGCGGCTGATTACTGATCGACTGCAATGAGAGTCGAGGGATCGTTCCTTCAGAGCAAGGTCGCACGGCGCGTCTTCGCGCTATTTGTCCTGTCGGCGCTGGTGCCTGTGGCGTTTTTGTCGGTATTTTCCTATTACCAGGTTACCCGGCTGCTGACCGAACAAACGCAGCGGGAACTCGCGGTGTTCAGTTCTGGCTACGGTACCGCGGCGTACGAGCGGCTGTTGCTGGCCGACCGCACGCTGGGCAATGTTGCCCTTGAGATGACCCGCGATCTGGCGGCGGCGCACCTGCAAAAGTTGTCCAGTCCGATAGTGCGGTCGCTGGTCAGGGTGTCGCCTTCTGGCGAGCGCAAGATCGTATTCGGCAGCGATTTTCAAACCGGAAAAGCGGGAGTTCTCGACCAAGAGCATCTCAAGCGCGGAGAAGCGTTGCTGGAAATTACCCCATCTGGCAAGGGCGCCAGCAGCGTGGTAATCGTACGTTTAATCGACGCTGCAACGCCCGCCAAAGGATGGATTGCCGCCGAGGTCAACCCGGTATTTCTGTGGGGCAGCGACGAAGAGTTGCCGTACCAGACCAGCATCTGCGTACTGGACGCGCGGAACGAACCGTTGCATTGCTCGAGTCCGGATATTCAGCACGCGATGGTGAAAACGGCCGAAAACATCGCCGGACGCGGCGTGCGGGGATCGCTGAAACTCACCGCCGGTAAAGAGGCCCACTTGGCGGTAGTGCGCGAGGTTTTTGTGGCCTCCAAGTTTGGCAAACACTATTGGGCAGTGATTGCCAGCCGCCCGGAAGCCGCAGTGCTGGCACCGGTTTCCGTATTTAGCATCATTTTCTGGGGCAGTGTAATTCTATCGGCGCTGGTGGTGATGCTGCTCAGCGTGTCACAGATTCGCCGTACGATGATTCCGCTGGAAAGCCTGATGGCTGCTGCACGGCGCGTCGCGAATCGGGATTTTTCAACACCCGTGCAAGTGCGGCGCGGCGATGAATTCGGCGACCTGGCGGACACCTTCAACTACATGACGACCCGGCTTGACCGGCAATTTAACGTGCTGTCTGCCCTATCGCGGATTGACCGTTCGATATTGTCCGACCTGAACGTGACAGCCGTTGTCGAAGAAGTGCTGTCGCGGCTTCCTGAGATGGTCAAGGCGGATTTTTCGGTCATTTTTGTGCTGAAGCATGATTCAGACCGTGATGGCGAAATGCATTTTGCGTCCACGGCGCATGGCCGTCAAAAGCTGGTTGAATTCACCATGGAAGATGCGATGCGGCAATGATTGCTGGCGCAACCTGCCGGTGAATGGAGCAGTACCGGCACTGCGGATGAATTGCGTGAAATGTTTGGGCTGGTTGCCGGGGATGCCCGGCAGTTATTTGCGCTGCCTGTGATGTGGAAAGACCGTTTGTGCGGTGCGATGTTGCTGGGCTGGCAACGCGAAGTGGTGCTGGAAGCCGAGGACGTAGCTTACGTGCGTGACTTTGCGGATCGCATCGGCGTGGTGTTATCGAGCAGTGCGCGGGAAGCCCGGCTCTTTTATCAGGCGCGGTACGATGCGCTGACAGATTTGCCCAATCGCCATCTGTTCACGGAGCGGGTGACGCAGGAAATAGCCCGCGCGCAGCGCAGCAACCTGCAACTGGTGGTGCTGTTCATCGCGTTGGATCGATACAAGAACGTGAACGACACGATGGGCCACGCGGCAGGAGATGCATTGATAAGGGAAGCGGCAGCACGCCTGCGCAAGCACCTGCGCGAGAGCGATACGTTGTGCCGTTTTGGCGGACACGAGTTTGCCATTTTGCTAAGTGGGGATCTCGGTCCAAAGCAGGCCGACGTGGTTGCCCAGCACGCCATTGAAACACTGTCGCAGCCGATTGTGACCGGGGACGTGGAGTCATTTATTACTGCCACCGTGGGCATAGCGTTGTACCCCAACGACGGAAAAAGTGCCGCCGAACTGCTGCGCAATGCCGATACTGCCTGCGGCAGGGCGGGCGGGCAGCAGAACTATGTATATTTCACCGACAGCATGAATCAGCTGGCGATGCAGCGCAGCACCATAGAGCGCGAACTGCGCCAGGCCATTGAGCGGCGCGAGTTCATGTTGTATTACCAGCCCAAGACCGATTTTCAATCGGGCCGCATTGTCGGCGCCGAAGCGCTGATCCGCTGGCAGCACCCACAGCGCGGGGTGGTGAATCCGGGTGCGTTCATCGGAGTGGCCGAGGAAACCGGGTTGATCGTGGAAATGGGGCGTTTTGCATTGGGAGAAGGTTGCCGCCAGTTTAGCGACTGGCACAGTCGTGATATTGACCTCCGGCAGATCGCGATCAACGTATCAAACCGCCAATTTCGCGCCGGCACTGTGCTAAAGGACATAAGCAAGAACATGGTGGAATATGGCCTGCGGTCAGGGGAACTGGAACTGGAGGTGACGGAAAGCCTGATGGTGGACAACTTTGACGAGGTGGCGTGCGTGCTCCGGGAATTGCGGCAACTCGGCGCGAGCGTCGCGCTGGACGATTTTGGCACGGGTTATTCGTCGATGAGCTATCTTGAGCGGTTGCCGTTCGACACGCTCAAAATTGACATGGCGTTCGTACGCCCGATCAAGGACAACGGCGAAGGCGGTGCCATTGCCTCGGCGATTATCGCGATGGCGCATTCGTTGAACAAAAAGGTGGTGGCCGAGGGCGTGGAGACCCAGGGGCAAGTTGATTTTCTGAAACGGCTTGGATGCCATATCGCGCAGGGGTATTTTTATGGCAAGCCCTTGCCGCCTGAGGAATTCGAAGCGTTGTTCCGGCGGCAGAATCCTAGTGGTGGCGAATTGCCGAATCAATCTGCTGCTAGCGTTTGAGGCAGCCGGCACCGCTTCAAAGCGGTGCATACTTGATTCCGCCTCAATTTTTTTCTTTAGTTCTTTCGCGCAGCAAGCCGATCAACTTGTCCGGAAAATTCACCGTCATCCCGTCGACGCCGGCGTCGACCATCCTGAGCATGAGTTCTTCATTGGCGACGCCCCAGGCACGCACATTGAATCCAGCATTGCGCAACTTCGCGACGAGTCCCGGTGTCGTAGCATCGGCCTTGGGGCAAAGTTGCGTGAGGCCCAGCGATTGGGCGCGCATAATCACAGCATCGTCGATCTCTCGTAGCAGCCAGCCAGCGGGCAGTTCCGGGGCATGGGCGCGCAGTGCTTCGAGTTTATCGATCTGGAACGAGGTCATGGTGACGTTCTGTGCCCAGCCGCGTCTGCGGATCATGTCCACCGTGCGTTCCGAAAGTCCCTGAGTCTTGCCTTTGATTTCCACGTGCAGGTGCGCGCGTCCTCGGTAGCGGTCGAGCAGTGATTCTAAGGTGGGGATGCGCTCCCCAGCGAATTTCGCGCCGAACCACGCACCGGCATCCAGCGACTGTAGTTCGCGCAGGGTCAGCGCGGAAACCTCGCCATTGCCGTCAGTGGTGCGGTTCACCTTGTCGTCGTGGATCACCACGAGATGGTTGTCGCCTGATAGCTGTACGTCCAGTTCGAAATGGCGCGCACCCATGTCGAGCGCCAGATCAAACGCGGCAAACGTGTTCTCCGGCGCGTAGGTGGATGCCCCGCGGTGGGCGATGACCAGACAGTTGTTGGGGTTCATGATGCCGTTTCCATTGTCAGAAATTTTCGTGCATCGATGATTCTGGCTCTAACGGCGGACCCGTTGAGTCATTTTGTCAGATGCTGTAGTTCGCCAAATACAAAATAGTCAATTAAAACAGATACTTAAAAATACATTGTGACGATGCTCCAACTACTTCGTCGCACCAAACTTCGCGCCGCTTTCCTCTAGCACTTTCGTCCAGTGATCAGTGTCTTTTTTCAGAAACGCTGTGAACTCCGCTGTTGTGGAGCCAACCGCTTCGGCGCCAACGGTCATCATGCGTTCGGCCAATTCTGGATTTTTCAATGCTTTTACCAGCTCGGCGTTGATCTTGGCAACGATGTCCGGCGGTGTCTTCAGCGGCACGTTCATCCCATACCAGCCGAGCATTTCAAAGCCCGGCAGCGTTTCTGACACTGGCACCAGACCTGGCGCGAGTTTGGTCGGCTTCTGATAGGTGACGCCAATGGTGCGAATCTTGCCGCTGGCCATGAAGACCGGCAGCGACGGCACCGCTGGACAGTAAACGTGAATAGCACCTCCGATCAGGTCAGCCAGCGTGGTCGCGGTGTTTGCGTATGGCACATGGGTCATTTTCAGGCCTGCCATCGCGTTCATTTTTTCAATGCACAAATGCGATGAACCCCAGTTGCCACCGGAGCCATACAGCAACTGGCCGGGCCGCGCCTTGGCATAAGCGATCCACTCCGAGATGGATTTCACCGGTATCGACGCGGGCACCACAATGGCAAACGGCGTGGTGCCTACGAGCGTGACGGCCCCAAGCTCTGTGGCCAGTTGGTACTTTTGAAACATCAGCATGCCGATCAATTGCGTCATGGTGCTGAGAAACATGGTGTGGCCGTCGGGTGCGGATTTGGCGAGCAGCTCAATCGCGATCAGGCCGGTGGCACCGGGCCGGTTATCGATGACCAGCGGCTGGCCCCACGACTCGGCGAGTTTGGCGCCGAGCAGCCGCGCAATCACGTCAGGCGCGGAGCCGGGACCGTTGGCGACGATCATGCGCACCGGGCGGGCGGGATAAGCTTGTGCGGCGGCTTGTGTGGCGGACAAGGCCAGCAGCGCGGTTGTCGCTATTGCAGCGGTACGGCTGCGTTGGTACAGTTTACCCATGAAGAATTCCTCCATTTAGCCATGGTTGGCGCTATGGTCGAGCGCCAACGCCAGGATTCAACAATTGTACCACCTTGCCCGCGGCATAGGCGGCAGCCTGCTCGAAGGCTTCACCGAAATACAATTCGTAAGTATAGGGCTCGAGCCACGCAGTGTGCGGCGTGCAAATGGCGTTGGGCAGCTCGAGCAGCGGATGATCGCCGTTTTGCACCGGCTCGTTTTCGTAGACGTCGGTGGCGGCAAAGCCCGGCCGCCCTTTTTTCAGCGCCTCCACCAGCACGCCGGGCGCGAACAGTTCCGCGCGCGAGGTATTGACGATCAGAGCTGTGGGTTTCATCAGCGCCAGATCGGTGGCGGTGATGATGCCGCGCGTGGCTTCCTGCATGCGCAGGTTGACACTCAGCACATCAGACTGCGCAAACAACTCTGCCTTGCTCACGGCGGCCTCATAGCCCAGCTTCCTCGCGCGCCTGGCGGTGGCTTCACGCGCATAGCACAGCACGCGCATGCCGAAAGCCGCACCGGCGGCGGCCACCGGCTCGCCGATTCTGCCGAGACCATACACGCCCAGCGTTTTTCCGCGCAGGCTGGTGCTAAACCAGTCGCGCCACTTACCGACTTTGAAGGTAGCGGCGTCTTCGCTGATACGCCGCACGCAGGCGAAAATCAGCGCCCAGGTGTGTTCGGCTACGGTGTGAGGTGACGCATGCGAACCCGAACACACGGCAACGCCGTGATCGGTGCAGGCTTGCAGATCAATGCTGTGCGCGCTGCGCCCGGTCTGCACAATGAGCTTTAACTTCGGCAGTTGCTCGATCAACGTACGGGTGAAATCGGTGCGCTCGCGCACTGCGACAATGATCTCGGCGTCACGCAGTTTTTCAACCAGGGTTTCAAACGAGGGCGCCACATCGCGCATTACCGTGACGTCGTGGCCTGCCAGCTTTTTGTAGCTGTCGAGCTTGGGCACCAGCCCGTGGTAATCGTCGGGGATGACTATTTTCATGGTGGGCGCAAGTCTAGCACGCGCCCACCTGGCCATCCTTTGCGCCGATGCTATCGGTGATAACCGCCGTGATGATGGTGATGATGGCCGCGGTGTCCGCCGCCACCCCCGAGGGGCAGAATGATGCAGCCGGACAACAGTGCCGCAAGAGTGACCGCAATGACAAGTTTGACTGCTTTCATGGTCTGTTCTCCGGGAATCATGTGGAAGCCCACGCCTTACATAACGGACTGCGGGAACGGCTGACGACGCGCGATGCGTAACAGAGTGCGCTGCTATGTAAGCAAATGTTTCAGTCGGACAGGGTGCCCGCGTGGGCATTTGCCAAAAGGCTGAAACCTGAGTGTTGGAGAACACCATGCGCGTCACAGCAAACCCATCCCAATGGGCCGCATGGAGCCCAGGGTAAACCGGGGCTGTGGCGGTGACTCTCCGGTATTACGCGGCGCTTAATGTGAGCTACGCTTTCTTCAACCACGCAGCCCTATGGAACGAACATCCAGCATCCTGGGTGACCTTGCTTAGCCCCCGCACCACTGCTGATTGGCCCGAACCGTGGCAATATGCCGCGCATACGGTCGCCCGCCCACCTGTGGCAGCGGTACCCACCACAGCAACAGATTGTCGCGGCGCGTGAACAGCGTCACGGGGGCATCGGCAATGGCGCAGCCTTCGAGCATGACGTTGGCGCGGCGGGCTTGTCCGATCCACAGCGGTATCCATTCCGAATGTGCGCGAAAACAATCGAGATAGGTATCACGTGCGAGATCGGGGCCGCACTGGCCGCGCTCGGGATGGGCAAGCCATACCACGCCGCGCCGGGTGTCAATGGTGGCGCGCGCCAGTTCGCGGCCTTCGCTGTCGAGAAAAGTGAGTTGGCCATTGCGCAGACGCTTGGCGGCGCCGCCCTTGGCGTTGAATACCAGTTGCACTTCCAGCGTGGCGTGTGTCGCGCGGTGCCACCAGCCATAGCCCATTGACGCGGTGAACCCCGCCAACGCCAGTAGCAGCAAAGCCGGCAGCGCGCGGCGCCACATCGTTGCAGCCATGGGCAGGCGGGGCGTGCTCATTGGTTGATTCCCAAGCGCACTTCATCCAGATCAGCCATGCAGCCGCGCTTGACGCTGATCAAAGGTCGTACGTACGCATTAACCACTCGCGACCGTACTGTAAAGGCATTCACTGATTAAGACCGCGAGATCGTACCGTATCTTGGCAATAACCGATCGCTGCTAAATCCTCGGCTGCACCCGTCGCCCCACCATCACCTCCACCACCGCCGGCTGGGCTCTGGCGCCTTTGGTAGCTGCCAGCGCCTGCTTTAACGCGTCCTCGACATCTTTGGGGTCGCTAACGCGTATGCCCTTGCAGCCACAGGCTTCGCCGATCTGCGCGAAGTTGGGGCTGGTGAACGCGGTGCCGTAGGTGTGGCCGTAAAGGCCCGTTTGCTGCATATAGGTCTGGCCGAAGGAGCCGTCGTTCAGCACTACCAGCACGATGTTGGCGCCGTACTCGGTGGCGGTCGGCAGGTCGCCAATGGTCATGAGCGAGGCGCCATCGCCCGCCAGTCCGATCACATCACGTTGGGGGAATTCCATTTTGGCGACGATGGCTGTGGGCAAGCCGTTGCTCATGGCGTTCCACACGCCTGACTGCATGAATGATTCAGGTGTGGCGATGCGGCGGAACACGCGTGCCCACATCTGGCACAGGCCCACGTCGCTGGCCACCACGGCTTGATCGTCTAGCACTTTGTTCATCGCCTGCATCAGCAGGCCGGGGTAGATCGGATTGTCGTTGACGTGCGGTGTGACGTTGGCGGCAAGCTGGGCGTGCACGTCGGCTTTGCGTGTGGCGAGTTGTTGCAGCAGGGCTTCGTCGCGCGGCCGCTGGTAATCGCCTAGACGCGCGAGCAGTGCTTCGAGAAACAATTTGGGATCAGCCACGCGCTCGTCCGGCCCTTGATAGTGCGCGGTTTGCGCGTCGTCAAAGCCGGCGATCATCAAGTGTTTTTCGCCGGCGCGTTCGCGCAGCTCGGACATTTCCGCTGCGCCCGCGCGCAGGCCCGTGCCGAGCACAAAGTCGCTGCGCTCCAGCGCGATCATGCACAGCTGGTGGCAGCGCTGGCGCTGGAAAAACCCCGCGTAGAGCGGATGTGCTTCGGGAAAAAGGCCAATGGAATCCTGCGCGGTGATCACCGGTGCCTGCAATTTCTCAGCGAGCTGGGTGAGCAGGGCTATGGCGCCTTGACGGATGACGCCCTTGCCCGCCGCCAGCAGCGGCGCGCGAGCGGCCATCAGTCGTTTTGCACATTGGTCGACGAAGGTGGGGTCGGGCTGCGCCACCGTCGCGGGAATACGTTTGTAGGCGGGCAATACTGCAGGCGTCTCCTGCAAGATGTATTCGCTGTAGTCGGACACGCGCGGCAGTTCCACGTGGACCGGCCCCGGCCGCCCGCTGCGTGCGATGTGAAACGCCTTGGCCATCACTTCAGGAATGTCTTCGATGCGTTCGACGCGCGCGCTCCACTTGGTGATCTTTTTGAACATCTCGTGCACGAAGGCCGGATCATCGACGCCGTGAAAGGCTTCCATATCCGCTTTCAGCGGCACCG
>SYEN01000051.1 GCA_005800795.1 Burkholderiales bacterium
GCCACCAGCCCTGCCACGTTGATCTGGCTGCCCGCGCCGAACACAATGCCATTCGGGTTGATCAGGAAGACGCGGCCATTCGATTGCAGTGCGCCCAGAATTGAAGACGGGTTTTGCCCCACCACGCGATTGAGCACAGCACTGGATGCCGACTGCTGCACGAACTTGGTGATCTCGTTCGCGCCGATGGAAAAGCTGCCCCAGTTGATGATGGCGTTGGGGGTGTTGGTAATCATCAGCAGATTACCGGCGGTGGTGAAATTCGCCGCGCCTTTGACGACGGTCGGATTCGCCGGGTTGGCATGCGCGCCGCTGGCAAAGCACGCGGCAACGGCCAAGGCTGTCGCCTTGTATCGATAATGCGCTTTTCGTGAGAACGCATCCAAGGGGCGATCACATCGGGTTAGTTCGTTTGTGCGCATTACTTGCTCCAGTCTGGCGCGTTCGTACTCAACCGGCATCGCCGCTGACCGCGCTTGAAAATACCTACTACACCTAGTGGGAAGTCTACCACGTAGCATCCATAGAATGCGCTTGACACCACAGAATTGTGCCCTTGCAGAAGGGAAAATATGTCAAAAAAATCAAAACGTTGGCGAGTTGTGCCGTTGCCTGGTGCGCAAACGAGTTCACGGCACGCTTTGCGCCCTTCACGGCCTCGTTCCCTATCTGTGGCGCTCCAGTTCCAGCGGCGGCTCGTCCAGTACCGCTGCCTGCTCACGCAGCGCCAGTATGTGGTCCTGCCAATAGTGCTGGGTGTTAAAAAACGGAAAACTGGCAGGAAATGCCGGGTCGCCCCAGCGTCGCGCCAGCCAGCCCGCGTAGTGCAGCATCCGCAGCGTGCGCAGGGGCTCGATCAGCGCCAGCTCACGCGGATCAAAGTCGAAAAACTCGCGGTAGCCCGCAATAATCGCCGCCAATTGCTGTTGCCGCGCGTCGCGCTCGCCTTCCAGCCACATCCAGATGTCCTGCACAGCCGGGCCCATGCGCGCATCGTCGAGATCGACGAAATGCGGGCCGCCGGGGTCTGTCCACAAAATATTGCCAGCGTGGCAATCGCCATGCAGTCGCAACGGTAGGAAGTTTCCAGCAGCAGCCCATCGGCTTTTTACGCTTGCCAGCACGTCCAGAGCCGTACTTTCGTAGGCCACGCGCAAATCGTCCGGCACAAAATTGTGTTCCAAAACATAACGTACCGGCGCTTCGCCGAACTCTTCCCAGCCGATTTCCGGTCGTTCGTAAAAATCGTCCAGCGCGCCGACGGCATGGATGCGCGCGATAAAACGCCCCAACCAGCGCAGCGTGTCCTCGTCCTCGAATTCTGGCGTTCGCCCGCCCTGACGTGGGTATAGCGCCAGCAAAAATCCGGCATGTTCGTGTAGTGTTTGCCCATCGAACACCAGAGGCGCCACCACTGGCAACTCCGCTTTCGCCAGTTCGAGGGCGAACGCGTGCTCCTCGCCTATGGCCGCGCGGCTCCAGCGTTGCGGGCGATAGAACTTGGCGACGATGCTCTCGCCGGAATCGAGCCAAACCTGGTAGACGCGATTCTCGAAGCTGTTCAGCGCGGCAAGCCGACCGTCGCAGTGCAGGCCGGCGGACTCCACCGCGTCCAACAGGCATTCTGGCGTCAGCCCGGCATAAGGCATGGCAGCAACAGGCGGGGCATCGGACTTGCTTTTTTTCTTGGGCATCTGTGAAAACTGGGACTAAAATGCGCGCACACACGAACGCGGCTGAACAATACAATAGATTTCGGCGTAACCGACACCGATGCTAACAGCGTACATCCGCAGCGGCGATGCTGCCACGAACAAGCTTGTCAAAAAGCTCGTCAATCTGCGTGCGGAATTGCCTGCCGATGCGGTGTGGATCGATCTGAACGATCCCACCGACCAGGAACGCAACTGGGTCAAGGACCAATACACCCAAGAGTTGCAGTTCATTGAGGAACTTGGCGAGATTGAGGCCAGTTCGCGCTATTACCGCGACGAAACCGGGCTGCACATCAACCTGTACTTTCTGTCGCAGGAAAACGGCTATGTGCGCAACGTCAACGTGGCATTCACCATCAACCATGGCCGCCTGTTCACCCTGCGCACCGACGAACTGCCGGAAATCCGCACGTTTTTCTCGCATTGCGCCAAAGACGCCAGCGCCTATCCGACGCCCGCCTCGATGCTGTTGGGTTTGGTGGGTACGCGGCTGGGGATGATGGCGGACGTGTTCGAGAAACTGCAAGCCGATCTGGATGTGGCCAGCGGCGGCATTTTCCGTTCCGAATCGCGCGCGCACTCCGCTGCACTGGAAGCACTGGCGCGCATCGAGGACATCAATGGCAAGGCCCGATTGGGCCTGATGGAAAACAAGCGCGCGTATTCCAACCTGTCGCGCAATGTCGACATCAAGGTCGATGCCGAGACCATGAACGAGCTGCTGCGTGACGTGGAATCGCTGATGAATTTTTCCGACTTTCTCGCCGAGCGCACGCAGTTTCTGCTTGAAGCCGCCATCGGCATGATCAATATCGCGCACAACAAACGTCTTAACGAGTTCACCGTGCTGTCGGTGTTATTGATGCCACCGACCCGGATTGCCAGCATTTACGGCATGCACTTCAAGCACATGCCCGAGCTGTCATGGCCATGGGGATACCCGATGGCCATCGGGCTGATGCTTACGGTTGCCCTGGGGCCCATATTGTTTCTGCGGCGCAAGGGCTGGCTGTAGGTGATTTGCGGATTAAGGGTTACCCATTTTTAAGGAGATTGTGATGCAACAAACCACCCCCATCAGTGACGCCGCTGTCAACTTTATCGGTGGAGCCGCCACCCGCGATTACGCGCCGGAAATTCTCGATGCTGCCAAGATGTGCCTGGTCGATTGGTTCGGCGTGGCGATTGGCGCCATCAATGAGCCGGCTGCGCAATCGGTGCGGCGCGTCGCGCGCCGCTGGGGGCCGCAGGGAAAAGCGCACCTCCTGCTGGGCCCGAGCATCGCGCCGGCAGCGGCTGCACTCGCCAATGGCACCATGGCGCATTGCATGGACTATGACGACACGCATCTCGATGGCGCGGGCCACATCAGTGGCCCGACATGGGCGGTCGCGCTGGCGCTGACGGAAGAACACGGCAAGACGGAACGTGAAGCACTTGCCGCCTTCATCACCGGTTTTGAAATCTCGGCGCGGCTGGGCGCGGGCGGATTCGGACGCAAGTTGCAATTTAAAGGCTTTCATCCCAGCTCGATTTTTGGCAGGTTTTCGGCTGCCGCGACGGCCAGTGTGTTACTGGGGCTCGATCGCCAGCAAATCGCAAACGCGCTGGGCGTGGCGGGCACCACGGTGAGCGGGCTTAACGCGTCGTTCGGCACCATGAGCAAGCCATTTCATCTGGGTAAAGCCGCGATGGACGGCCTGCTCGCAGCCGATCTCGCGCGCGAAGGATTTGAATCCGCCACCCATTTGCTTGATGCCGAAAACGGCATTTCCGGTACATTGATGCAGGATCACTCGATCAAAATAGAACCCATGGAATTCACCGGCGGCCGCGCGCTGCTGCGCAATGCCTACAAGCCTTACGCGTGCTGCAAGGCCACGCACGCCTGTGTCGACGCCGCGCGCAAGCTCGCTACCAGCGTCAAATCCGGCATCATTCAGCGCATTGTGCTCGGCGCATCACCCATGACGCTGGCGGTGGCTGCCAAGCCCAACCCGCAAACCCCGCTCGAGGGCAAGTTTAGCGTGGCCTATTGCGCGTCGTTGGGGCTGGCCGGCTACGCGGCGGTGGAAAGCGATTTCTCTGACACGCGTCTGCGCGACCCACAATTGCGCGCGCTGATCGCCAAATGTGAGGTCGCCGAACAGCCGGGCACGGAGCTCACCGAAGGGTTTGTTGAAGTGCACACCAGCGACGGCCAAAAGCTGCGCGCCGACGTGCCGCTGGCGCTGGGTAACCCCGGTAACCCGATGAGTTGGGCCGGCATGGAAGGCAAGTTCAAAGGGCTGGTCGAACCCATACTCGGTAACGAGACGAAAACGCTGTTTGACTTGCTGCGGCGATTTGAGGAACCGGGCACCCTGACCCAGGTGATGAAGATGGTGGCTCGCGACGCGGATTAAGCGTCGCGCTCAATGGGCACGCGGCGCCGCTTGCATCTGATCAAAATCGTGACCAGACAAAAACCGCCCGCCGCGCGCGTTCAAATCCGCAGCAACCTGCGCCAGCGCACGCCGGTCGTTCAATTTGACTTCATCCAGTAAGTCATTGATTTTATTTATTATTTCTAAATAATTATTCCCGGGAAACAGCGGCCACCGAAAACCTTCCAGCATCGATTCATCAAACGCTGAACTCAAACTTACGCGCACTTCCGCGCCGCCTTCGTCCAGGCGGTGCGCGGACAGCACCACCGCCGGATCGCCCACCGCCATGCGAAATTGCCGGACGCTGTTGCTCAAAAAAAGACTGAAAGCCAACTCGATTTGCGCCGCGCGGCCGGCATCGGCCGCGAGATAGATCGGCGCCGGTGCACGCGGAATCGGCAACACGTCCACACCCGGCTGCGCGAGTTGTGACGCCAACAGTTTGGTCAACGGTATGCCCCACGCGCCGACGTTCGAGCCGGCTTCCATTACCGACGGCACGTGCGCAGGCCCGACGGTCGCACCCGCCAGAAACCGCAGCACCACCTGCTCGCGCCCCGGCTTTACCGGAATCGCACTACCCGCGAGTTCAAGCGGCGCGCCGCCACTACGCAATTGTGCTGCCCATTGCCGCAGCAGGCCCGGTGACAGGCACGCCAGCGTTTCCATCGAACACAGCGCATTGCCCAACCCGAAATTACGCCCGGCACCCAACACGCCGTGCTGTTCAAGCAATGCACTGACTTCGGTGATATCCGGCAGCGCGTCCGGTAGTTCACTTGGAGTCTTCGCCCCTACCACAATCACCAGCGGTAGGGCAAACAAGCGGGCAATCACCACTTCGCCGCGTTCCGGCTTGTTAACGAGCTTCGCCAGCATTTGCTGCAGGTGGCGGTAACATTCGGCCGAAGGTGATTCACGTAGCAATGCTTGCACTTCAGCGCCCGCGCCGCCCTCAAGCAAGGCATCGAGATCGAGACGCAGCGTGGCACGTGCCGCCGCATTGCCCGCGAGGCTTTGTGCCGCGAGCTTCAGCAAGTGCGCGTCGTCACGCGGCACCGGCCACGAGCGCGGGTCAGGCAACACAATCGCGGCTGGCATCAATCGACTTTGGCGCCCGATTCGCGTACCACCTTCGCCCACTTGGCGAAATCGGCACGAATCACGCGAGCGTAATCTTGGGCGCTCCCGCCAGCGCCATCTGCCCCCTGCGCACGCAGACTATCCCTGATACGCGGTTCATCCAGCGCCTTGTTGAGCTCGCCATTAACTCGGGCTATCACCGTAACGGGTGTCCCAGCAGGCGCAACAATGCCGAACCAGTTCACCACTTCGTAGCCCGGCACGGTTTCCGCAATGGCCGGCAGATCAGGAAACGACGGCGAACGTTTGCCACCAGTCACCGCCATGCCGCGCAGCTTGCCCGCCTTGACCTGAGGTGCGAGTGGCACGGCGCTCGCAATCGTCAGGCCCACTTGTCCCGCGATCAAGTCCGTAATGAGGGGGCCGGTGCCCTTGTAGGGAATATGATTGATATCCACGCCCGCCATCGACTTGAACAGTTCCATCGCCAGATGGCTGGACGCGCCGCTGCCGCCGGAAGCATAGTTCAGTTGCCCCGGCTTGCCTTTGGCGAATGCGATCAATTCCTTGACGGTTTTTGCGGGCAACGACGGATTCGCCGCCATCATTAGCGGCACGGTCACAAACTGCACCACCGGCGCAAAATCTTTCACCGCGTCGTACTGCACCTTCTTGTAGAGATGCGGATTGATCACGTGCGGTATCGAAGTAAACAGCAGCGTGTAGCCATCCGGTGCGGCACGCGCGGCGATTTCGGTGGCCACCAATCCGCCCGCGCCGCCACGATTGTCGACCACCACTTGCTGCTGCAGGCGCTCGGTGAGCTGCTGTGCGGCGATGCGTCCGAGAATGTCGGCAGCGCCGCCCGGTGGAAAGCCGACGATGAGGCGGACAGGACGCGTAGGGTAGTTTTGTGCGAACACACTCACACTTGCAAACAACGCGTTGATAACAGCAATAGTACCCATAACTGCAATAGACCTCGCCCTACCCTGTCGTGTCCGCGAAGGCGGGAACCCACAACACAATCGCCTCGCAATCATTGCATGGGTTCCCGCCTTCGCGGGAACGACAGTTTTGGAAATTCGCACTGTTATCTCAACGGTAAAGGGTGGTTGCGATGGTGCACTACCCTTCCGCCTTCGCGCCCGAAACCTTCACTGCCCTGCCCCATTTTTCGATTTCGCCGCGAATATAAGCGGAAAATTGCTCCGGCGTGTCGCCGATAAATTCAGCGCCTTCGGGCTGCATGCGATTGCGGATATCCGGCTGATTGATCGCGCGCAGCGTCTCTGCATGCAGTTTTGTCACGATATCGCGCGGCGTGGCAGCAGACACGTGCACCCCGAACCATGAGCCAGTCTCAAAACCCTTAAAGCCCTGCTCCTGCAAGGTCGGAATCTCAGGCGCGGCGGGTGAACGTTTGGCACTGGTCATCGCCAGGGCACGCAGTCTGCCACTTTTCACGTGGGGAACGGTGGACACCATGGCGCCGAAGTAAATCTCGATGTGGCCCGCCACCACGTCAGTGATCGCGGGTGTAGCACCCTTGTAAGGCACATGGATCATCTTCACGTCCGCCATCGACTTGAACAACTCACCCGCCAGATGGTGCGGACTGCCAATGCCGGTGGAGCCATGACGCAACTGTCCAGGCCGCGCCTTCGCCAGCGTCACCAGATCCTTCGCGTTCCTGGCAGGCACCGAAGGATGCACCACCACCATGCCCGGCGTACTGGCCATGTTGATCACATGCACAAAATCTTTTTGAAAATCAAAAGCCATCTTCGGATACAGCGACGGATTAATCACATTCGCCACTGTGCCCAGCAACAGGGGGTAGCCATCCGGCGGGCTTTTCGCTACCATCTCGGTGGCAATATTGGTCGCACCGCCGGGACGGTTTTCGACAATCACCGGCTGCCCCCAGGCCTCGTTCAACTTCGCTCCCACCGCCCGCGCCATCATATCGGCGGTACCGCCTGGCGTGTAGCCGACTATCCAGCGCATGGCGCGATTGGGGTAGTTGGCGGCGGTTTGGGCGACGGCATTACCAGCCGTGAGAACCGCCGCAAAGGTCACGCCAGCCAAAGCCCATTTGCAACGTGAGAAGTTAAGCAACGACATACGAATAATCATAAAAATATCAATTAAAACAGTTACTTACAATAAGACCGCTTGCAGTCCGTGCGGAGTGCAGGGTATTTTGGATTTCTATCCCATCATCTGCGCCATCTACCATCCCAATACATACGCCGGCCGCCGCGGATCAGCGCCGCCGTGCATCACGCCGTTTTTGTGATCATTGACGATGGTGCAAACCGCGCCGGCAAGCCACGTGTAGTCTGGCCACGCGCGCACGTCGTGCCCGCGCTTGGCCAGCGTCGCGTTGAGCGATGGGTCAATACGCGACTCTAGATAGAGCCGGCCCGGATAATATTTGTGCGGCTCGAACGAACCCGGAAAGCTGTAAGTCGCAAATCGCGGCGCATCAATCGCGTCCTGCGCTGACATGCCGAACACGTTGACATTGAGAAACACCTGTAACATGGCCTGCGTTTGCACATCGCCGCCGGGCGTACCGAAAGGCATATAAGCCTTGCCGTTCTTGAAGGCAAGCGCCGGATTGGGCGTCAGGCGCGGCCGTTTGCCCGGCGCCACCGACGAAGGATGCGTCGGGTCAGCCCACGACTGCGTGCCGCGCCCGGAGCACAATATGCCGACGCCGGGAATGATCGGCGTCTGGTCGGAGCCGTCGCTCGGCGTGCACGAAAACGCGTTGCCGTGTTTGTCGATCACGCACAGGTATGACGTATCACCCGGCCCCGGCGCTTCCGCCCCCTCTGGCCGCGGCATGCTGCGGTTATCGATTTCAGTCAGCGATTTTGGATCGCCGCCGCGCGGCATTTCCGCGCACGCCGCGTCATTGTGAATGCGCGCACGCTGCCATGCCGCGTATTTTTCCGACATCAGCCCGGCCATCGGCACTTTGACGAATTTCGGATCGCCAAAATAATTGTGCCGGTCGGACATCACCAGCTTGATCGCCTCGGTCAGCACGTGAATGTAATCCGCCGAGTTATGCCCCAGCGCCCGCAGATCGTAGCCTTTGAGAATGTTTAGCGCCATCGGCAGCGACGGCCCCTGCGACCACGGCCCGCAGGCATGCAGCTCGATGCCTTCAAAGCGGGTTTTCACCGTCGGCTCGATATTTACGCTGAACCCGGCAAAATCCTCGAAGCGCATGAGGCCGCCTTCGCGCTCGATGAATTTGCACACCTCGCGCGCTACGTCGCCCTTGTAAAACGCGCTGCGTGCGGCGAGCAGCCCCGCCTTGCGGCCTTTCTTGCGGGCCACCTTGCGCTCTTCGTCAGCCAGAAATTTCAGCGTGCGGCCGAGATCGGCCTGCACGAACACTTCACCCACCCGGGGCACTCGGCCCTTGGGCAAAAACACTTTTGCGCTCGACGGCCAGCGCTCGTAATCCTTGCGATGCGTAGTGATAAATTCCGACAGGAGCGGATACATCGGAAAGCCTTCACTGGCGAAACGGATCGCCGCCGAGGCCACATCGCCAAAACTCATGGTGCCGAAATTCGCCAACGCAGTCAGCCACGCATCCGGCGCGGCAGGTACCACGCAGCGTTCGACGCCGGGCGGAATTTTGCCGCCGTGCATTTTTTGAAAGTAGTCGGGCGTGATCGCTTTCGGCCACACGCCGAGGCCGTCGATGCACGTGACTTTCTTATCTTTGGCGGTATAAATAATCTGCGGCGCGACGCCGCCAAAGTTCACCTTGTCTGTTTGCAACACCTCGATGGCAATCCCGGCCGCGACGCCGGCGTCGATGGCGTTGCCGCCGGCTTCGAGGATTTCAAACGCCGCGTGTGCAGCAAGGTAATGGCCCGCCGCCGCGAGGTGGCGCGTGCCCATGATGGTGAGCCGGTTGGATGTACTCATGAGGGTGACTCCTGGCGACAGTAATCAAGGACGCGGGCGCGCGCGGGTTGGGTGGGGGTCGAGTAGCAGTTTAATGCAGGTGACTGATTCTAACCGCATTTTCCGAAAATGGCGGACAAACACCAACGCTGCCGTGTAATAATCGTCGCATCTTTCGTCCACCGATGTACGAGGCAATCACAATGACACTACACGCCAAATTTCTGACCATCGCCACGCTGATGACAAGCGCCGGTTTTCCCTCCATCGCGCACGCACAAGGCTATCCCGCCAAAACCCTGCGCATGGTGGTGCCCTTTGCCGCCGGCGGCAACACCGACATCATCGCGCGCATTATCGCGCCGGATATGAGCAAGCAGTTCGGCCAGCAAATCGTCATCGACAATCGCGGTGGCGGCGGCAGCGTTATCGGCACGGAAATCGTCGCCAAGTCGCCGCCCGACGGGTATACGCTGTTGATGGTGTCCGCTGCTCACGTGATCAATCCAGCGATGATCAAGAAACTGCCCTACGATTCAATCCGCGATTTCACGCCGATTTCCGTGGTGGCCGATGTACCGACTGCGTTCGTGGTGCACCCCGCGCTGCCGGTGAAAAACGTCAAGGAATTTGTTGCACTCGCCCGGGCGCGGCCAGGACAACTGAATTACTCCACGGCGGGCCGCGGCACCGTCGGGCACCTTGCGGCAGAGCTCCTGAGTTCCACCGCACAAATCAAACTGGTGCATGTGCCGTATAAAGGCTCCGGCCCGTCGGTCATTGATCTGATGGCCGGGCACGTGCAAATGCAGATGTCGAGCATGCCCGCCGTCATCAACTTCGCCAAGGCGGGCAAGCTGCGCATGATCGCGCAAACCGGCAAGACACGCTCGGCGGCGGCGGCGGACGTTCCCACCATGGAAGAAGGGGGGCTCAAGGGGTTCGTGGTGTCGAGCGGCTTTGGCTTGATCGCGCCCGCCAACACCCCGCGCGCCATCGTTGACCGGGTGCATGGCGTGCTGGTCAAAACACTCGCCGACAGCGCGGTAAAAAACAGCCTGTCCAGCCAGGGCGCCGAGCCCGTCGGCAACCGGCCTGAGGAATACGAAGCGTTCAACAAAGCGGAAATCGCCAAATGGCTGAAAGTCACGCGCGACGCGGGCATACCGCCGGAATAAATGGGGAATAGCCTGTAAAAATAAAATCCTTTAAAAACAATTACTTATATATTTCTATCGCCGCTGGTTCAGTGCAGCCGGCGCGATTCTCCGGGCCACTCATCCGCCGCTGGCGCAGCTTGACCCGATCTAGCCTCGGCCGACAAGGACTGCCCGGGCCAACGTTGCGCAGGCGCCAGCGGCGCTGGCAGATCGCGGTCGATGACCTCCAGAAATCCCGCGATATCCAGCGGCTTGGTCAGATACTCGGTAAAGCCCGCCGCGCGGCCACGCTCGATGTCGTGCGGCATGGCGTCGGCGCTCAGCGCGATCACGGGCAACTCGCGCAGCCGTGCCTCGGCCTTGAGCGCGGCCAGCACGTCATACCCGTCCATCACCGGCATATTGATGTCGAGCAGCAGCAGATCCAGATGTTGCCCGCGCGCGATGTCGAGGCCCCGCACCGCCGATTCGACGATGGTCAAATCAACATGAGGACGCCGGCGCAGTATGCGCTCAACCAACTGCAGATTTTCGATGCGGTCGTCGATGTAAAGCACGCGGCGCTTGGCCGCTGCGGCACCGGTAGCAGCGTGAACCATGAGAGTCTCGAGTGCCTGTTCCCTCTCACCCGCGCCGGCAGCGGGCAGTTCCATCCAGAAACTGCTGCCCGCACCGGGTTTGCTGTCCACGCCCACTGAACCGCCCATGAGCTCAACCAACCGGTGCGTGATGGTCAAACCTATTCCCGTACCATGCGTGGACACGCCCGGCGGCGGGAGGCGGCTGTAGGGTTGAAACAGCCGGGCCATGTCTCCTGCGCTGATGCCGATGCCGGTGTCGGTCACCACGATGCGAATGCGCGTGTCGCCGGCCTGCTTTACGCTGATGCTGACCGTGCCGTGGTCGTGGTTGTACTTGATCGCATTAGACAACAGGTTCAGCAGCGCCTCGCGCAAACGCAAGCTGTCGGCGAACGCATACTCGGACACTCGCGCGCCGGGTTCCATACGCAGCGTGATGTGCTTCTCGTCCGCCAGCGGCTGCACCATGGGACGGCAATCGTTGATCAGCGTCGTCAGACTGACAGCCTCGGCCTTCAATTGCATATGGCCAGACTCTATGGCCGAAATATCCAGCAGCTCGTTGATCAGCACCAGCAGATGGCGGCCGCTTCTGAGTATTTCGCGAACATCGTCACGCCGTTCGCCGGCCAGTGAGCGGTCTGCTTCCAGCAGGCTGGCGAAGCCCAGAATCGAATGCAGCGGCGTGCGCAACTCGTGGCTCATGCGCGACAAAAACTGCGATTTCGCCAGATTGTTCCGCTCCGCAAGGTCGCGCGCGGCGGCGGTCTCTGCCACGGCCTCGCGCAACTGCCACTCGGTTTCCAGCAGTTTGCGCAACGTGCGATGGGTAGCGCGGCACACGGCGATCATCGACACCATCCCCGCCAGCAGCACCAGCGCCACTATCCATTCAATACCGAAAGCCGGGCTGTTCGCCACGATGACCACGGCCGGTAGCGCCAGCGCCCCCACCACAAACGCTTGCGCCGCGCCGCGCTGTTCGGACGCAGAGTTCACGGCGACCGCGCACACACTGAACAAAATACCGACCGATAGCGCCAATAGCGTCGGCGATGCCTGTGGCGCGGCCAGCGCGGGCCCCACGGCCCACGACACCCCGGCCAGCAGATGGTGGAACAGGAACCGGTCCTGCCAATGCGCCAACGCGTGCGTCTGTGGCGCGGCGTGCTGAAAGCGGGTCGCGTGCCACCAGCTGAACGCCACATTCAGCAATAAGGCGATCAGCGCTCCAAGCATGACCTCGATGGAAAAAAACCGCCACAGCAGTGGCACAAAGAGCAGCGTGCAAATCAGCGTCAGCCACATATTCAGCGGCAAGCGGCTGTAAGCGGCATACAGCAACTTCGATTCGATTTCCTGCTCGCGCCTCACCCCCGCGGCCGCGCGCAGATCAACGCCGTTACTCAATTCCCCCCCAGATTCCTCATAGGCAAGATACGCACTTTAACCCAAGCCCAATCGACATGGCAAAGGCTGGGCTGTTATATCATTGCTGTGACATGACCAACAAACAAGCGCTGTATGTCCTGATTGCGGCTGTTCTGCTCGCCGGATTCACCAACCGCTGGATGCTGGATGGACCAGCTCCCGCAGCTGGGGCCAGCAGCCTCGACACCACGTTCTTCGATGCGCAATGGGTGGCCTTTTTGATGACCGCGGGCGCCACCGTGGTCATGGTGGGCAACTGGACAAAAAGCGGCGTCTTTCCCAAACCGGTGTTGCTGGGGGTGGTAACACTGATTTATTTTGTCGCCACGGGTATTCCACAGAGTACGAATCATGCTGAGTGGATGCGTGGCGACGCCAGCATCGGGGCGCTGGCTGGCGGGCAGGAATTTCGCGGCATCGCAAACGAGGTCGGGCAACGCCTTGCGGGGCAGTGGAAAGTCGGGAATCGGCTTTACACCATTGGCCACGATAGACTCACCATCGAAGCCACGGGCCAGTCGGATACGATGAGCCCCGTGGTTTGCGGAAACGACGCCTACTTTCGCTTCGGTTATGCCACAACGGAAGTCTTTCATGCCAATCCCAAAGCCGAACCCTATTATTTGTTGCTCGAACGGCCGCCAGTGGCAAAGTATGAAGTGGCGTGCAAGGGTACGCTCCATACCTTTTTGCTGCGCTCCGACGGCAAGCTCGTGGCATTCAAGAATCTGCACCGCCGCGAGCCGGAAATCGAAATCCTCACGCGCGTGCCCTAGAAAGCTTGCGCCACTGGTCTGCTGCGCACGGCAAGCGGTAAAATCCGCGTTTTAAAGGGCCGCTCATGAACCTCTTCGACTTCCAGTTTCCGTATACCTCGCAGCGCATGCCGGTGCTCGCACGCAACTGCGTGGCGACCTCGCAGCCGCTCGCCGCGCAAGCGGGCTTACGCATGATGCTCAAAGGCGGCAACGCGGTGGACGCGATCCTCGCCACGGCAATTTCGCTCACCGTGCTGGAGCCCACCAGCAACGGCATCGGCAGTGACGCATTTTGCATTATGTGGGACGGCAAGGAACTCAAGGGGCTGAACGCCTCCGGGCGCTCGCCCGCCAGCTGGACGCCGGAGCACTTCAAGGGGCGCAGCGAAATGGCCAAATGCGGCTGGGCATCGGTGACCGTACCGGGTGCCGTGTCCGCGTGGGTGGAAATGTCGGAAAAATACGGCAAGCTGCCGTTCGCCGATTTGTTCGAACCGGCGATCAAATACGCCACCGACGGCTACATGGTGTCGCCAACGATTTCACGGCTGTGGGCCAATCAGGCGCCATTGCTGCAACACGAGCCGGGCTTCGCGCAGACCTTTATGCCCAAGGGCCGCCCGTTGCAAGCCGGCGAAAAGTTTACCTCCCTCGCGCATGCCCAAACGCTGCAACGCATTGCCGAAACCAAAGGCGAGGCTTTTTACCGAGGCGATCTCGCTGAAAAAATCGCGGCATGGGCGCGCGAGACCGGCGGCGACATCACTGTGGCCGACATGGCGGCACACACACTCGACTGGGTGGAGCCCATTGGCATGGATTACCGTGGCTACACGCTGCACGAAATTCCGCCGAATGGCCAGGGCATCGCAGCACTGATTGCGCTGGGCATTCTCGAAAACTTCGATGTGGCCTCGCTGCCCATAGATTCGCCCGACTGCATGCATCTGAAAATCGAGGCCATGAAGCTCGCGTTTGCCGACATCAACGAATACGTGTCGGATATTTCCACCATGCGCGTGACACCGGCCCAAATGCTCGACAAGGCCTATCTCAAGGAACGCGCCAAACTCATCGATATGAAAAAGGCCGCCAACCCGTCATATGGCACGCCCAGCAAAGGCGGCACCGTGTATCTCACCGCCGCCGATGAATCCGGCATGATGGTGTCGTACATCCAGTCGAACTACTCCGGCTTTGGCTCCGGTGTGGTGGTACCCGGCACCGGCATCAGCCTGCAAAATCGCGGCACGGGTTTCAGCCTGAAACCCGGCCACGCCAACATCGTCGCACCCAACAAACGCCCGTTCCACACCATCATCCCCGGCTTTCTTACCAAAGGCGGCCAGCCGCTGATGAGCTTCGGCGTGATGGGCGGTTCAATGCAGGCACAAGGGCATATGCAAGTCGTGTCACGAATGGTCGATTACCACCAGAACCCGCAAGCCGCAAGCGACGCCCCTCGCTGGCGCATCGACAGCGGCCTGCGCGTGGGCATCGAACACGGTGTGCCGGCAGAAACCATCGCTGCTCTTACCGCACGCGGCCACGATATGCCGCAGGCCGACCGCTGGAGCACCGAATTCGGCCGTGCGCAACTGATATACAAAATGGACGATGGTTACTTTGCCGCGTCGGAACGGCGGACTGATGGACAGGCGGTGGGGTTTTAACGATTGGCACCGCACGCAGCAGAATTTGTTGTAAGTAATTGTTTTTATTAATATTTTTTAATAGTAGAACATCGCTGCTGCCGTTTCCAGACACCCTGTCCCTAACACATCGTCTGCCCGCCATTCACATGCATTGCTTGGCTTGTCCACCTGCCGCGCGGACTTCCGCGACGACTGCTTCAGCCTCCGCACGCGAGTTGCGCCTGTAGACCGCGACCACCGCGCCTGCTGCCGCGAGTTCTAACGCCGTAGCACGGCCGATGTTGATACCTGCGCCGGTAACCCATGCAACTTTGCCTGTGAGTTCTTTGCCAGGCGCAAATTTTGCCAAATTCAGGTCCTAAATTATTCAATTAAAACAAATACTTACAATACCCCCTTTCGGCGTATCACTCAACGAATCTACTGCCGCACACAATTCGAGCGCCCTCCGTCCGCTGGTATAACCGTCCCGGTAATACTGCGCGATTCATCCGACGCGAGAAACAGCGCCACGTTGGCGATGTCCGCCGACTCGGCGACCGAAAACGGATACAGCTTGCGATTGGCCGCGTTGCGCGCCTGCGCTTCAGCGGACGGCTTGGCCGCACCGGAATCGGGGTTTTCCCAGCGCGCAATCGAACGCTCGGTGCGCACCGTCGCGGGCGCGATGGCGTTGGCGCGTATGCCATCCTTCATGTATTCGGTGGCGAGCGTGCGCGTGAACGCGACAATACCGCCCTTGGCCGCCGCGTAAATCGGCTTCTCCTGCCCGATCAGCGCGAGCCACGTGCTGAAGTTAATGATCGAGCCGCCGCCGCTGGCGATCAGATGCGGAATGCCATGGCAGCAACTTAAAAACGGATGCCGCAGATTCAGCGCGATGGTGCGCTCGAAAATCGCCAGATCCATTTTGTGCACCGGTACGTCTTCCACCAGAGAGCCACCCGCGCAATTCATCAGAATATCGAGCCTGCCGTACCGCGCCGCCGCCGCGTCGATGCTGCGTTTGACCGAATCATCCTGCGTGACATCAGTGGCGTAAAACACCGCGTCACCGCCGGCATCGCGTATCGCTTTCTCAGTGGCGCGTCCCAGATCGCCTTTGATTTCCGCGATCGCCACTTTCGCGCCTTCGCGCGCAAACGCCAGCGCGCTCGCCTTGGCGATGCCCGAGCCCGCGCCAGTGATAAACGCCACTTTTCCTGCCAGTCTGCCCATAATGCCCCCTCAGTGAATTTGCGGCTCATGCTACGCAACGCGCGCGCGACACGCAAATGCCGGGGCCACTTTGCTATGATCGTGGCAACTCAACCCGCCCCATCCTCCACACTCAAGGAAATCCGCGTGACAGCCCCACGTAAAGCCATGCACGCGGGCGACGCCGTCGCCGAAGCTCTGCGCGAAGAAGGCGTGGAGCGCATCTACAGCGTGCCCGGTTCGCATATTCACCCGATTTACGATGGCTTGAGCCGCGTGCCGCAGGTGAAATTCGTCACTTGCAAAACCGAGCCGAATACTTCGCTGATGGCCGACGCGTACGGGCGGCTCACCGGCAAGCCCGGCGTATGTCTGGTTACCGCAGGGCCGGGGGCCATCAACTCCATGGCGGGCGTGGGCCAGGCGTACGGCGCGGCCTCGCCCATGGTACATCTGTCCGGCGCGGTGCCGCTGAAAGCGGATATGGAAGCCTTTCACGGCGTCGATGATCCGGCCTTCGTGCACGAGATGTTCAAAAAAATCACCAAGTGGAGCGCGCGTGTCGAACGCATCGAAGACATTCCCGAAGTGATGGCCAAGGCGTTTCACATCGCGCGCAGCGGGCGGCCAGGGCCGGTCCACGTGGAACTGCCGCGCGTGTCCGACTACAGCGAATACATCTTGCAGGAGACGCCTGCGGTATTGCCCGCCTACCAACGCATTTCCGCGACGGTAGTGCAGCCCGATCCTGCGTTTGTCGACCAATGTGCAAGGCGACTGATGGCCGCTCGCGCGCCGCTGCTGGCCGCAGGCAAAGGCGTCATCCGCCAAGGCGCCATAGCCCTGCTCACCCAGCTCGCTGAGAAATTGCAGGCACCGGTGATCACCGCGCAGGATTCCATTGGCCTTTTTCCCGAAGCACATCCGCTCTACGCGGGGTTTTTCCAGCGCC
>SYEN01000522.1 GCA_005800795.1 Burkholderiales bacterium
CGCTTGTCGATGATCGCCAAATCGGCCTCCAGCCGCTTCGCCAGCGCACGCGCACGCACCACGCCGCCCACGTCGGGCGACACTACCACCAGCCCGTCGTAATCCTTGCGCCACACGTCCGACAACAGCACTGGGCCGGAATAAATATTGTCCACCGGAATATCGAAAAAGCCCTGGATTTGCTCGCTGTGTAAATCCATGGTCAGCACACGATCCACGCCGACAGTTGTAAGCATGTTGGCCACCACCTTGGCGGTGATCGGCACACGCGCAGAACTCGGCCGGCGATCCTGCCGCGCATAGCCCATGTAGGGAATCGCAGCGGTAATGCGGCCTGCGGACGCACGTTTCAGCCCATCTACTATCACCAGCAGTTCCATCAGATTGTCGTTGGTGGGCTGGCATATCGATTGCAGTACGAACACATCACGGCCGCGCACGTTTTCGAGAATCTCTACCATCACTTCGCCGTCGGAAAAACGCCCGACCTTGGCGCGCCCCAACGTCACGTGCAAGTGGCTCGCGACGTCCTCCGCCAGCCGCGGTATCGCATTGCCGGTAAACACCATCAGACGATCAAGCATTACAGCGCCCCGATGTATGGAATGTGAGGAGAGGAAGGTGACAGGCTAACTGCGCTACCCACTGGCGACTACAAGCTACCTTTACGCTACCAGCCGCCAGCGCTGGAAATTCTGGCTGGGGAGGTAGGGATCGAACCTACGAATGCCGGAATCAAAATCCGGTGCCTTACCACTTGGCGACTCCCCAATTACTTCAATTAAAACAAATACTTACGTTACATTACAACCTACAGTTCTGCATCATGCAACGGGTGGCGATCCAGTCCTTGCGCGACAAAACCCCGCATCCCGCCCGGCAATTGCGCCAGCACCGCCAGCGCCGCCTGTTCACTCTCAAACGGCGCAAACACACAGGCACCTGAACCCGTCATCAGCGCCGGTCCGCACTTTTCAGGGTGGACCGCCCCTGCATCAGATAGCCACGCTAAATGCCGCCCGACCTCCGGATACAACTGAACCACCAGGGACTGAAGATCGTTTTGGAATTCGCGCAATGCGTAAAATTCGTTCATTAACGAACCATCATCATGCGCTGCCCTCGCAACGAACCCACGCCCAGAAAAGCCTTGAATTGTAACCTTTTTAGAGTCTCTTTTCAAATCAGGATGGGCGAAAACTGTCGCCGTGGGCACCATCACCGGCGGGCATAAAACCACATACCACGCCGGCGGCAGAGTAAGCGCTAACAGTTGTTCGCCGATGCCCTCGGCCAAGGCATTCTGGCCGAACACAAAAACCGGCACATCTGCTCCCAATTTAATAGATAAATCAATGAGTTGCTGTCTTGGGATCGCGGTTTTCCACAGCGAATTCAGCGCCAACAGCGTGGTCGCCGCATCAGAGCTGCCACCACCCAACCCGCCGCCCATGGGGAGACGCTTTTCCAGATCAATATCCGCACCCAACGGTGTTCCTGTCGTCTGTTGCAACAGACGTGCGGCACGCACGCACAGATCACTATCGGCTGGCACCCCCGGCACATCGTTCACACGGGCTATCAGGCCATCCGTGCGCACACGAAATCGCAGCGAGTCACCATAATCGATGAATCGAAAAATCGTTTGCAGCAGGTGATACCCGTCGGCACGGCGGCCCGTCACACGCAGCATCAAATTGAGTTTGGCCGGGGCGGGGAAAGGCGCGGAGAAGGGCGCGGAAAAATCGCTCATGCCTGCCTGATTCTGAACTCTGACGACGCGATGAAAACGTGATGGTGCAAAACTAAACTAAGGCGTCTCTTTCCGCCAGGTATCAATCACAAACCGCATCGTCTGCACCGATCCTGCGACTTCCATGCGCCTTGGCAGGCCGTCGTTCTCCGTCGCGGCGTAATAGTCGTAGCTGATCTTCCAGCCATCCTGCGAAATCACGCGGTACTGGCCATTGGCGTCGCGCCCGGTGGTTTCAAACGGCGTGTTGGGCATGGGCACGCCACGTATCCAGTGCTGCAGCCGTGCCATCGGAAATTCCCAGCCCAGCCCCTGTTTGGTCAGCGCTTCCACGCGCGCGGCCGAATATTGTTTTTTGTCGGCGCCGGTCAGCACCGCGCCATTCGCATCCTCACGCAGATGAGCAAGGGCCTGCCCGGTGGGGGTCATGAGCCAGATTTCATCCGCATCCTTGGTGTGCAACCAGCGCACATTGGCGCTGATCGCGTTGCCCTCAAAGTGCACCAGTACGCGGCCCAGCACGTCAAAGGGCGCTGCGCGCCCGGCTTTCTCTGGCACCGGCTGCACACTCGCGCAACCGCCAAGCGTCAGCAGCATCGCCACCAAAGCAGCGAAAACCCCCCTTTTAAAAACAATCATTTAGACGTTGACTTGGCGGCAGGCAACAACGCCGGCGCAAAACGCTTGACGGTGTTTTGCAGGGTATCGTTGGCGGGGGTTTCCTGCAGTAACTTTGCCCAGATCTTTTGTGCTTCGTCGCGCTTGCCTTCGACCCACAGCGCCTCGCCCAGATGCGCGCCCACTTCTGCCTCGGGCCGCAGTTGAAATGCGCGCCGCAGTTGCACCACAGCCTCGCTTGTCATGCCCATGCGAAACAGCACCCAGCCCAGACTGTCGATGATGTAGCCGTCCTCCGGCGCCAGTTCAAGCGCCTTCTCAATCAGCTTTTTCGCTTCGGGCAAGCGCTGATTCCGGTCGGCAAACGTGTAGCCGAGCGCATTGTAGGCATGCGCGTGATCCGGCTGCAGTTCGATGACCTTGCGCAGATTGCGTTCCAGCACGTCGATCTTGTCGAGCTTTTCCGCGATCATCGCCTGATCGTAGAGCAGGTCCACTGAATCGGGCGAACCTGTGAGCATTTTGCCGAGCAGATCATAGGCTTCGCCATAGGCCTGCGCTTCGCGCAGCAGGTCGGCCTCGGCACGGGCCAGTTGCATGCGCTGCGCGGCGTCGCGCGGCTCAATGGACTGCAAGTGCTTGCGCGCTTCGGCCAGCTTGCCCTGTTTTTGCAGCACTGCCGCGTAGCGCGCCTGCGCGCTCATAAAGCGCTCGCCGCTGGTCACGCCAGCGTACCACTTTAGTGCTTCATCGTAATTCTTGCGTTCTTCGTGAATCTGGCCGAGAAACAGCCAAATCGCGTCCGGCGTTTTGTGCCCCGCCGCAAGCGCGCCGTGAAAATGCTTTTCCGCCGCGTCGTAATCCTGCGTCTGCATCGCCAGCAGCGCCACTGCCATTGCAATTTCCGGATTTTTTGGCGCGGCCTCGACCAGAATCTCGAACTGCCTGCGCGCCTCGGCGGGACGCTTTTCACTCGACAGCAGCCGCGCGTAAGCCAGCCGCATATCGTTTGATTTTGGATGCTGGTCGAGAAACCGTTCAAGAAACTTCAGCGCTTCCGCGATCGAGCGGCGCGACAGGGCCTGCGCGTGAAACAGTGCGCCCAATTCCAGATCGGGCTTGATGTCGAGCGCTGCACGCGACTCCGTCAGCGCGCCATCCACATCGTCGGCCGCCCACGCTGCTTGCGCCACCGTCAGGCGAACCTCGGCGATGCCGTTGTACGGTCGTGCCAGTGTTTTGAGCAGCGCGAGTACCGCCTTCTTGTCCTTGTTGCGCGACAGCAGTTGCGCCACCTGCGGAAAATTGCGCGAGGCATTGGCCTTGTCCGCCGCCAGCCATTGCTCAAGCGGCGCGCGTGCCTCGGCCAGATTGTCCTGACCGACCAGCAGCGAAGCCACCACCTGCCGCGCCTGCGCCGACTGGGGTTCGGCTTTCAGCCACAAACTCGCGGCTTCCAGCGCCTCTTTGTTCATGCGCGCGTTTAGCGCGATTTCGGTCGCGCGCCGCGCAAGCCGCGGATCGCCGGTTTCACGCGCCACTTCCAGCATCGCCAGTGCTGCAGACTGCGGCAGACCGCGCTGCAGCGCGATTTCCGCCATCATGATTTTATAGAGCAGTTCCGGCGACAGCTCCACCGACGGCAGCGCCGGCCCGGACTTGGGCTGCGGCACGGGTTTAGACTGCGCCGGCCCCTGCGCATGGGCAGCACCGGCGGCGGCCGCAATCAACAACGCTGCGACGCGTGCCATCTTGTAGAGGTTAGTCACGGGAGAGTTTCGCAATTGAGATGAGATATCCAGACCATCATCAAACAATAAGCAAATGATTATTCTGGCGAATTCGATGGGTTATAGATAATCAATGCTTCATTAAGTTTCGCAGTTTAGGTATATTTCGCACTCTCTACAAGCGCCTGTTTCACACTCACTTTGCGATATTGATGCCCGTTTCCGCAGAATCACCTGCCACCATCAGCGCCAGCGGCCTTTCGCGCAGCTTCGGTAGCCACACCGCAGTGGATAATGTCGATCTGGCGTTAAAGCGTGGCGAAGTGCTCGGGTTTCTGGGTCCCAATGGGGCCGGCAAAACCACCACTATGCATATGTTGACCGGCAACCTCGCGCCCAGCGCGGGTGCGGTGAGCATCTGCGGCGTGGATATGCTCGAATCTCCGGTGGCAGCCAAGGCGCACATCGGCTATTTGCCGGAAACGCCGCCGTTGTACCGTGACATGACGGTCAGCGAATTTCTCGATCTTGCTGCGCGGCTGCATCGCGTGCCCAAGGCACGCCAGCGCGCCGCCGTCGATACGGCCATCACGCGCTGCGGCCTCGCTGAAGTGCGCCGTAAGCTGATTGGTTCGCTGTCCAAGGGCTATCAGCAGCGCGTGGGCATCGCACAGGCTATCGTGCACGAACCGGATGTGATTATTCTTGACGAACCCACCGTCGGCCTGGATCCCAATCAGATTCGGGAAATCCGCGCGCTGATCCGTGAACTGGGCAATGCCCACAGCGTGATTTTGTCAACCCACATCCTGCCAGAAGTGGAAGCCATCTGCGACCGCGTGCAGATCATGCACCACGGCAAAATGGTTTATGCCGACACCATCGCCGGCCTTAAGCAATTGCACAGCGGCCGCACGCTGCTGGTGGGGCTGAACCACCCACCCGTTATCGATGATCTGCGTGCAGCCCTGGTGCAGGTGCCCGGCGTTGTTGAAACTGATATTGCAGGTGACAAGCTGTTTCGCGTGCGCACCGCCACCGATATCGATCCGACCGAAGGCATCGTCGCGCTGGCGGCGTCTCGCCAGTGGGGTTTGCGGCAAATCGGCCCGGCGCAAACCAGCCTTGAGGATGTGTTTGTGAATCTGACACGCGGCGAGGAGTCATCGTGATTTTCACCATCGCCGGCAAGGATTTAAGAACGCTGTTCACCTCGCCAGTGGCTTGGGTGGTGCTGACCTTCGTGCAACTCATCATCGGCTACTTTTTCCTGAAACGCTTCGACGATTTTCTGGAAATTCAGCCTCAGTTGCTGAAACTGCCGAGTCCGCCGGGCTTTACCGAGCTGGTCGCGGCGCCCACGTTTTCCACCACAGCCGCGATCATGCTGTTCGCGGTCCCGCTGCTGGCGATGCGCCTGATCGCCGAGGAGCGCCGTAATCAGACCATGACGCTGCTCACGTCCGCACCCGTGTCGACACTCGACATCGTTCTCGGCAAGTTTTGTGCGATCATGGCTATCTTATTGATTATATTGACATTAATTTCCCTGATGCCTTTGTCGTTAGCGGTGGCCACGCGCCTCGACTACCGGCTGATCGCGAGCCTGCTGATCGGCGGTATTCTGGTCGCGGCAGCGTTTTCGGCGGTGAGTCTGTATGTGTCGAGCCTCACCGCGCAGCCGCTGGTGGCGGCGTTGGGCGCTTTCGGCGCGCTGCTGGCGATGGTGCTATTGGGCGAACACGTGGCCGACAACTTGCAGGCGCGCGGCCTCGGCGTGCTGGCCGCTTTTGCACAGGTGTTTTCACCGGTCAAAAATTACGAGCCGTTGGGCCGTGGCATTATCGACAGCTATGCCATTGTGTGCCTGACGTTGCTGACCGCGCTGTTTCTTGCGCTCACCGTGCGCCAGCTTGAAGCGCGGCGCCTGCGCGGTTGATGCGGCTGAACGCACACCAACCCATGAAAATCACCCGCAGTGTCCGTAATCAGTTGTTCGCGCAAGGCAGTATTGCGGTGCTGCTGCTGGCGCTGGTGGCGCTGCTGTCGTGGGTGGCGCGCGAATATCGCGTAGAGACCGACATCACCGCCAATGCACGCAACACGCTGACGCAGGCCACGCAGGATGCGCTCAAGGTGTTCACCGGGCCGGTCAACATTACCGCTTACGCCGTGGCCAAGGACGGCGGTGGCAACGACATCCATAAGTTGATTCGCGAAAAAATGCGGCCCTGGCAGCGCGTCAAACCCGACATCGCGCTGACCCTGGTTGATCCGCGCGACGACCCCAAGCGCGCCAACGCGGCGGGCCTGCGTTCGCCCAATGAACTGGTGATCGAACATCAGGGCCGCAGCGAACATCTGCCGCTGCCCGAGTTGAACGAGCAAAATCTGGTCAACGCGCTGACGCGTCTCGCGCGCACAGGCAACGCAGTGGTGTATTGGCTCGATGGGCACGGCGAACGCAAGCTTGACGGCACCGCCAATCACGATTTCGGCGAGTTCGGCCGCCAGTTGCAGATGCGTGGTTACAAGACCGCCAGTCTCAATCTGTCGATTGCCCAGGAAGTGCCGCGCCAGACCACACTGCTGATGATCGCCAGCCCGCAAGCCGATTTGCAGGAAAACGAAGTTGCCAAAATCCGTCAGTATGTCGAGGCGGGCGGCAACCTGTTGTGGCTGATCGATCCTGAACCCTTGCGCGGGCTGGAACCCATCGCGGAGTTCCTGGGATTGGTGCTGACACCCGGCACGGTGGTGGATCCGTCGATCAAGCCGCGCAGCGGGCCGCCGACGCTGGCAGTGGCTTCCAACTACGCACGTCATCCGATCACCGGACAGTTTCGCTTGAACACCTTGTTTCCTGGCAGCCGCCAGATCGGCTCTGCTGAATCACGCGAGCGCGAAGGCTGGCGCGCAACACCGCTGATCGAAGTGGCCCAGCAAGGGTGGGTGGAAACCGGCAGCCTCGACGGCAAGCCCACGTTCGACAAGAAGACGGATTTTCAGGGGCCGATCAACATTGCCACCGCGTTTGAACGTATGGCCGGTGATAAACAGCAACGCGTGGTGGTGGCGGGCAATGGCAGCTTTCTCGCCAACGCGTTTTTGGGCAACGGTGGCAATCTGCAATTGGGCGTGTCGATGATGAGCTGGCTCACGGGTGACGACAAACTCATCAGCGTACCGGCCCGCCCGGCGGCTGACGTGCAAATGAAACTCGACCAGATCACACTTTACCTGATTGCCTTCACTTTTCTCCTGGTGCTGCCGCTGGCATTTGCCGTCACAGGCGTGGTGGTGTGGTGGCGGCGGCGCAAAGCGTATTGATCTGAGCGTGCGCACTCATGCGTAAGAACTGGATTACGCTCGGCGCATTGTTCGCCTGCGTGGCGGCGCTGGGCCTGTTCGTGTGGCTCGTGCCACCCCAATCGCACAGCAACACCGCCGCCGTTGCCACGCTGAAGCCAGCGGATGCGCGCGCCCTGCGCGTGCAGTTCCGGGGCAAGGTAGTCGCCGTGCTGGAAAAGCGCGGCACGGACTGGTTTATCGTCGAACCCATCAAAGCGCCCGCCGACAACTTTCAAGTGCTGCGCGTGCTGGCGGTGCTGGATGCCCGCAGCACCGCGCAATACCCCACTGCCGACGCCGCGAAATTCGATCTTGATCCGCCGCAAACCGAACTCGTCATCGACGGCCAGCGCTTTGGCTTTGGTGCCATCAACACCGTTACGCGTGAACAATATCTGCTGGCGCAAAACCAGATACATGCCGTGGAAACGCGCCTCGCCGCCGCAATACCGACCGATGCCAACGCGCTGATACGCCGCAGCGTCTTCGCGGCGGGCGAGATACCCGCGCGGTTTGAATTTGGCGCGTACACCATAAGCCACGACGGCAACAAATGGATCACCACACCGCAGAAGGACAAAGCAGGGCACAGCGAAGGAGTCGTTTCGCAAGACGATTTCAACCGCTGGGCTGCGCAGTGGCGCGAAGGCAGCGCGCTGCGCGCCGCTATTTTTGATGCCAACGACAAAACCGGCGGCAAACCCGAGGCGCGCGAAGTTCTCGTCACGCTGAAAAACGGCGCGAAAGTCGCTCTCGGCATCGTGCAGGAGCAGCCCGAACTGGTGGTGCGGCGGGCCGATCTTGGATTGCAGTTCACGTTTACCGGCGACATCGGGCGGCAGATGATGGAGCCGCCCCCAGCGCGCAAATAGAGAATTGATGTAAGTCTCTGTTTTAATTGAATATTTTATGCCAGAACTCCCCGAGGTCGAAACCACCCGTCGCGGCCTGCTCAGGGCCATGGAAGGCGTGCGCGTCAACCGCGCCATCGTGCGCGAACGGCGCATGCGCCAGCCGATTCCGCGTGCACTGCCCGGCTGCGTTGAAGGCGAAACCATCCGCGCGCTGACACGGCGCGCAAAGTATTTGCTGGTCGCGTTCGACGCGGGCACGCTGATTGTTCATCTGGGCATGTCGGGCCGCTTGTGGCTGATCGACACCGATACGCCACCGCAAAAGCACGATCACTTCGATCTCGTGCTCGCCAACGGCAAGACCGTGCGCCTGCGCGATCCGCGCCGCTTTGGGTTAGTGCTGTGGCATGCGCGGGAGAAAGGGGACGTGGCACAACACAAGCTCTTCGCCGCGCTCGGCCCGGAACCGCTGTCTGACGCCTTCAACGGCGCGGCCCTGCACGCCGCCACGCGCAAGCGTGGCGCGGCGATCAAGCTCGTCATCATGGACAGTCACGTCGTTGTAGGCGTGGGTAATATTTACGCCAGCGAAGCGTTGTTCCGCGCCGGAATCAGCCCGCGCATCGCCGCGCGGCGGCTGACGCGCGCGCGCTGCGATGTACTGGCCAGCGTGATCCGCGAGACATTGAGCGAAGCCATCACGGCCGGCGGCAGCAGCATCCGCGACTACGTCGGGGGCGACGGCATGGCCGGCAATTTTCAGATTAACTTCGCGGTGTACGACCGCGACGGTCAGCCCTGTCACCGGTGCGGCACGTTGATCAAGCGGCTTACCCAGGGCCAACGCTCGACGTTTTACTGTCCCGCGTGCCAGCGGTAAGCCGTGAGGCAGGCGTGGCACAATGGCCCCATCAATGGCTTTCTGGAGAAACCTCATGAGCTTCGCCAACAAGACCGTCATCGTCACCGGCGCCGCCGGTAATCTGGGCAAGGCAGTCGCGCGCGCGTTTGCCGATCAGGGTGCGAATCTGGTGCTGGTGGATTTGAAGCGCGAGAGTCTCGCTGCCGCGTTCGGTGCGGAAAACGACCGCGCCCTGTTTGCAGCATCGAATCTGCTGGAGCAAAGCGGTGCGTCGAGTGTGGTGCAAGCCGCGCTCGCCCGCTTCAAGCGCATCGATGTGCTGTGCAACATCGCCGGCGGTTTTCGCATGGGCGAAGCCGTGCACGAAACCTCGGACGACAACTGGAATTTTCTGTTCGACATCAACACGCGCACCCTGCTGCACGTGGTGCGCGCGGTGGTGCCTCAGATGGTGACGGCGGGTGGCGGCAAGATCGTCAACGTCGGCGCCTTTGCCGCGCAAAAAGGCGTGGCGCACATGGGCGCCTACACCGCCGCCAAGGGCACCGTAATCCGCATGACCGAAGCCATGGCCGCTGAACTGCGCGAGAAAAATATCAACGTCAATTGCGTGTTACCCACCATCATCGACACGCCGGACAACCGCGCGGCCATGCCCAAGGCTGATCCGGCAAAATGGGTCGCGCCCGTTGATCTGGCGAACGTGATTCTGTTTCTGGCGTCGGATGCTGCGCGCGCGGTGCATGGCGCGGCGGTGCCGGTGAGCGGGCTAAGTTAGCTGAATCTAAAGGTGTGCTACGGGTGTGACACCCCACGTCGCCCGGCCAGAAACGCGATCACCGCCAAACATTGCACCACCGCAGCGGTAGCGAAAACGGCGGGCGCGCTACCTGCTGCAATGCCCGTTGAAGACGCAACCGTGAACTCGCGGATCACGCCAAAGAATGCCGGCGCAATAGCGTAGCCGCCTTGCGCAATCGCCACGACTAACGCTGCTGCGCGCTGCACATCCTGCGCGGCAAACTCAACCTGCGCGATCAACGGCGGCAACGACGTGGCATTGCCGAAGCCAAGACCAAACAGCATGACGCCAGCCAGTAGCAGCGGCACGTGAGTCCCTGCTGCAAGCATGAGCGCAATGGAACCCGCAATCTGCATCGCGTAACCCGCGCAAGCTACCAGACGCCGGTCGGCGCCCGCAGGCATCAGCCAGCCCAGCATTGTCCGCCCCCAATCGCCATCAACGTCACCAGTCCCATCGCCCAGCCCGCGTCCCGCGCGCCCAGTGCCGGAACTAACAGCGAATACAGATGCGCAATCAGCCCGATTTGCGCGAACAAGCCGAACATCATGCCCAGACACAGCGTCACAAAGCGCCGGTCCCGCCACAACCGCGCACCGGGCAACGGCGGCGCTAAGGCCACGGCTTCCGGAGGCACGTGCAGCGGGCCGCCATCCGGCCCCACGCCCATCATCGCCGGTGTGCGTGAAAAAACCTGTTCGGCCAGCACCCACAACGTCACCAGCATGACGCCCGCGATCAGCGAAGTTGCCAGCGGAAACCCCAAACCGTGAATCGCCGCGACCCACAGCGGCGAAAAAATAATGCCGCCCACGCTGCCGCCGTTGTAGGCCATGCCCAGCGCCATTGGCCGGCCACGGTCGAACCACGGCGACACCACCGAATTGAGCGCGGCGGCGCTCATGGTTCCCCAGCCGGTGCCGCTTAGGGTGGCGGCAATGAAAAGTTGCCACGGTTCGCCCGCTGCTCCCCACGTCACCATGCCGGCGGCCATCGCGCAAGCGCCTGCTTTCGACACGCGCGGTATGCCGTAGCGCCGGTGCAGCGCGGGCAAATTGCCGCCGGTGATCGCGCCGGCGGCAAAGTGCACGCTGATCGCCGCGGATATCAGGGCGAGCGTCCAGCCTCGTGTCTCATGAATCACGGCGAGGAAAACCGGCGGCCCGTAAAACCCCAGTCCCCATCCGAACACTGCCATCACGAACGCCGCGTGCACGACCCGCCAGCCGTAGAAACCGCGTGGTGCGCTCGCGTTGTTTTTCAAGTACTGCTCCCGTGTTATCAAGAACCGCAGTTTACGCAGCTGCGAACGCCAACGTTTCGGCGCGGGCCGAAGCATCGGCAGGGCAACAGGGGTATGCTTGGTCACCCCAATTTCGTGAAGCGCGCATGGCTACTCAAGCAAGATTCGCGGAAATCGCGGCGCTTGCCGGTGATCCGGCGCGTGCTGCCATGCTGCATGCACTGATGGACGGGCGCGCGCTGACGGCGACGGAATTGGCACGTGCCGCCGGCGTGACTGCACAAACCGCAAGTGAGCACCTCGCGAAATTAACGTCCGCCGGGTTGCTGCGCGCGGAAAAACAGGGCCGGCATCGCTACCACCGTCTGGCTTCAAGCGGTGTGGCGCAAATGATCGAGAGCATCATGCGCGTGGCGTCGCATCTTGAAACACTGCGGCCCATGCTGGAGACAGGCCCGCGCGATGCCGCATTGCGCGCTGCGCGAACTTGCTACGATCATCTGGCGGGCCGCCTGGGTGTGGCGTTGATGGATGCACTCATCACGCGCGAGTGCGTGGAACTGACGCACGACGCGGGGCTGCTGACGGACAAGGGTGTGGCGCTGTTTGAGGCCATGGGCATGGATGTCGCGGTGATAACCGCCAACCGCAGCCGCGCAGCCCGCGCGCCTCGCGTGTTATGCCGCCCCTGTCTGGACTGGAGCGAGCGCCGCCCGCATCTGGCGGGCGCGCTGGGCGCATCGCTTTGCGCGCACAGCTTCGATCAAGGCTGGATACGCCGGCTGCAAGCCACGCGGGCCTTCGCGGTTACGCCCGCCGGCTGGCGCGTATTCGGCGATGCCTTGGGTATCCAGCCGAAGCTGTAAGCGTTGCACCAGAGATCGTTGTAAAAAAGTGTTTTAAAACAAATACTTACGGAAATTTTACTTTTTCCTGCCCGCCGCCCAGCAGCAGCAAGCCCGAGACCGCCGCCAGCCCGCCCACGGCCGTATACGCTATGCCGTAGTCGCCGAGCACAGTAACCGTCACCGAAAACGCTGGCGGAATCAACATCACACCGGCGAACATGATCGCAGTGCCAAGACCGGTCGCTTCCGTACGCCGCGCGCCGCCCAGTCGCGCCCATTCCGCGTAAGCCAGCCCGGTAAAACCGCTGGCGGTGGCGCCCGCGACCGCACAAATCGCGATCACCAGCAGCGGTGGCCAGTCCGTGCCGAACTGCCCGGTCATCACCGCAGCGACACAACTGATCACACCCTGCAGGGCAAGCAACTTGTGCGCGGCCAGCACCTTGTCCGCCAGCCACCCCCACAGGGGACGGGTCAACACGGCGGAAATCTGGAACACCGCGAGCGCCTGCCCCGCGCGCACCAGGTCAAAGCCCGCCTGGCTCGTCAGATGCACTGTCATGAAGGTGGTGAAGCACAGCTGCAAGCTGGTGTAGGCAAAACTCGTCAGCGCGAGACGGCGCATCGCCACGCTTTCGCGCAACATCTTGAACGGCGCGAGCAGGCCCGCGCGAAAAATCGCATGTGTGGCGTCGCGGTCGCTGTCCCAGCGCGCGCGCGGTAGCTGCATCGCCAGCAGCAGAATCAGCACCGGCACGGTCTGGCACAGCAGCGCGGTGCGCCAGCCGAGCTGCACCGTCAACGGCGCCATCAGCAGGCCTGCCAGTACGCCGCCGAGCGGCACGCCGATCTGCCGTATCCCGAGCACAAAATTCATCATGCCCGGCGGTGTGCGCGGCACCAGCAGATGGGTGCTGGCGGGCGCGGTGGCCCCATACGCCAAGCCCAGCAGCGCTGCACCGATCACCACCGACAGCAGACTGCCCATCGCACATGTGAGCAGCATGGCCAGCGTCGCCAGCAGAACCACCTGGCTCGCGCGCACCGCACCGTAACGCCGGATATAGCCCGGCGACAACAGCGCGGAGACGATGCCCACGCCATAAACAGTCGCGACAAAGAAACCCACCAGCGTACCCGGCACCTGAAGATCGCGCGCGATGACTGGGGCCACCGCCGGAAACGAATAGGCGGCCATGGTGGCAAGGCTTTGTGTCGCCAGCGTGACGATCAACGGCCCGGTGGGAAATCCCAACCGGGCAACTGCCGCATGTGGCGTTGTCACCGTGCGGCGGCCGCGCAGGGGCGCCTAAGAGCCATACAATCAGCCATACACGCAGCCATACAACCGCTCGGGATTGTCCACCAGAATTTTCTCGCGTGCGGCTTCGTCCCGCACCCACCCCGCGAGTTGCTCCACCCGCGTGCCGGTGCTGGGCATTTCATCGTCCATCATCACGCCGGGAAACTCCGCTGCGATGCGGTCAAAGTCGGGAAAGTTTTCAATAACCATCAGAAACGCTGGGCACTCGCAGACACCGTGTCAGACCTCCTCATGATGGATATAACATAAGTATTTGTTTTTATTGACTATTTTATACAGCCAAGCGATACACCCGCGCTGCCGTATCGCGATACATGGCCAACTTTTCCGCGGGTGAACACTGCGCCGTGATGCGTTTCAACGCATTCCACAACACGCGGTAGCCGGTCGATTCTTTGTCGACCGGGAAGTTGCTTTCCATCATGCAGCGGTTCGGGCCGAAAAGTTCGATGCAGGTCTCGACATACGGGCGCCAGGCGGCAGCGAGGTCTTCCGACGAGGGCGGCGTGTCGCGCAAATGGAAATCAAAGCCGCAGTAGGTCATGCCCAGGCCTCCGACCTTCACCGTGAGATTCGGAAACTGCACCAGCTCACTCATGTTTTTGCGCCACACCTTGAATACTTCATCGCGGTTTTCATGCGGGGCAATGCCGAGCAACCCGCCGCAGTGATTCAGGATTACCTGGGTATCGGGAAAGGCTGTGAGTAAATCCACGGTGTCGGGCAACTGCGGATGAAACTGCCACGATTCAAAGCTCAAACCGAGCGGTTTCAAATGTGCGAGACCCTTGCGAAACTGCGGATCCATCACCTGATGGCGCGGCGGCTGGCGGCGACCGAATTTGGCGGCGTTGCCGGTATCCCACGTTACGCCGTGGCGGATGCCACGAAAGCGCCCGTTGCCCGCAGCGATCAGCGCTTCCAGTACGGGCCGCGCGTCATCACCCAGCGCAAGATCGGCGTGACCGATTATGCCCGCGCACAGTTTCGCCTTGCCGTAATTGCCGCTGGCGCACATCGCCGCCACCCCGTTGACGAACTCCACTTCGCCCACCGGCTTCATCGGCGCCGGCCCGTCGGCGCGATACATGGAGCCGGCTTCTATAAACACCGTGGCAATCACGTTGTGGCCGGAATGCACATCGTCGGCCAACTCCCAGATCAGATAACGGCCGAGGTCTTTTTCCCAAATGTGATGATGCGGATCGATGATTGGCAAATCCGGTTCGATCACGTCCTCTTGCCGCTTTTGCGTCCACGCGTGCAGATCAGTCTGCCGGCGAAACGTGCTGCCCTTGAATTCCCTGGATACGTCAAACTGCGGCATGCGAATGCTCCCTGAATCAAATCGTGATGTTGGTGTTATGTAAGTATTTGTTTTTATTGAATATTTTTAAGCGGCCTTTTGCTTTATCAGCGCCTCATACTTGGCCTGCAATTGTTCTTTGCTTTCCAACAC
>SYEN01000523.1 GCA_005800795.1 Burkholderiales bacterium
CACCAGATAATCACGCGCGCCTTCCGGCGTGGAGCGCGTCAGCATGGGGGTTTCGATGTCGATAAAGCCCAGCTTGTCGAGATAGTTGCGGATCGCCATCGCTGTGCGATAACGCAGCCGCATGTTTTTCTGCATGGCCGGGCGGCGTAAATCCAGAAAACGATACTCAAGCCGGACGTTTTCCGACAGCGATTCGTCGTCCATCAAAAACGGTGGCGTCAGCGACGGATTCAGAATCTCGATAGTCTGCGCCAGCACTTCAATTTCACCACTGACTAGGTGGGTGTTCACCGTGCCATCGGGGCGGGGACGCACCTTGCCGGTGACGCTCACTACAAATTCATTGCGCAGCGTTTCTGCCATTTTGAAGGTGTCGGGCGTGTCGGGATCCACCACCACTTGCAACAGCCCCTCGCGATCGCGCAGGTCAATAAAAATCACCCCTCCGTGATCGCGCCGCCGGTGCACCCAGCCATGAACCGTGACTACTTTCCCCAGATATTCGCGGCTCACCAGCCCGCAGTATTCGCTACGCATGTTTCTGCCATTTCAACAAATTGTTCTTATTCGTTCGCTGCGCGCGCTTGCACGAGCGGCGCCGCTGCGGGCTGTAAGGTTTGGGTTTTGCGTTCCCTGCCACCACCGGACGTCACCACGCCCATCGAAATAATATACTTCAACGCTTCGTCCACGCTCATGTCGAGCTCTATGACTTCACTGCGTTTGATATAGAAATAAAACCCGTTCACCGGGCTTGGCGTGGTGGGAATAAACGCCGCCACGTGCTCTTCGGAAAAGTGGCCGTTCAATTCCACCGGTACATTGGTCTGAAACGCCAACGACCACGCTTCGGGATGCGGGTAGCGCACTAGCAGCACTTTGCGAAATGCATGACCCGATTCGGAGAACAGCGTGTCGCTGACCTGCTTAACCGCTTTGTAAATCGAGTTCACCACGGGAATGTGCAGCAGCACCTTTTCCCACCAGTGCACGAGCTTTTGTCCGATGAAATTTGCCGCCAGCACGCCGGTGAGCAACACCACGACAAGCGTCAAAATCACGCCAAGGCCGGGGATATGCACGCCGAGCCAGCTTTCGGTGCGCATGCTCTCTGGGAGCAACAATAACGTTTGATCCATGGTACTCACCAGCAGATTGAGCACCCACACGGTGATCACCAGCGGCACCCAGATCAGCAGACCGGTCAGCAAATAACGTTTAAAGAAACTCTTTTTGGGCATAAGGGGATAGGGCGTTACGAACGATGGGATAACCGGACAGGCAGTCGATGGAACGTTTCAGCGGCGCGCGGGGCCAATCGGGGCGTTGCTCACTCCCTCAGCCATCCAAAACTAACGCGCTGCTACCTGATTCGTTACAAAAAGCGCTTGCAAGTTCCCATCGATTCCCATCAATTGCTGCTGGACGGCGTCGGCGTGCTGGCAGCGGGCGCAGCAGCTGGTACGGCGGTGCTGCTGGCTGAAGCACTGGTGTCCTTGGATTCACTCTTGGCTGATTCCGTCTTGGCACTCGTATCTGTTTGTTTTTCTTCAGTTTTTTTACCAGATCCCGCACTGCCGCCGCTGCCGCTATTCTTGAAATCTGTCACATACCAGCCGCCGCCCTTCAACTGAAAACCCGCCGCCGTGACCATTTTATTAAAGGTTTCCTGATGGCATTCGGGACATTGAGTCAGGCGCGCATCACTCATGCGCTGGATGAACTCCTTTTGAAAGCCGCAACTTCCGCAGCGATATTCGTAAATCGGCATGATGAAATTCAGTGAAAATAACGGAAGTATTACAGCAACTTCAGGCGGGAAAATCGTAAAAAAGTATTATACACCAACAGCTTAGCGCGCCGACCCTGCAGCCTCAACCCGCAGCCAAGTCGCGAACAACTCGTGCACCAAACCACTCATCAAAACGGAATATCGTCATCCATTTCGTCGAACCCGCCGCCCTTCTTGGCAGGTGCGCGCTTTTCGCCGCCGCCGCTGCTGGCCGGCGCAGGCTCGCGCGCCATGTTTTCCGAACCGCCGCGGCTTCCCAGCAACTGCATGCGGTCGCCGACTATTTCGGTGGTAAACCGATCCTGCCCTTCTTTATCTTGCCACTTACGCGTGCGGATGCGGCCTTCAACGTACACCGGCGAACCCTTCTTAAGATACTCACCGGCAATTTCCGCCTGGCGCCCAAAAAACGAAATGCGATGCCACTCGGTGTGTTCCTGCTGCGCACCACTTTTGTCCTTGAATTTTTCGGTGGTGGCAATGCTGAAGTTGGCGACCGCGTCACCGCTTGGCAAGTAGCGCGTCTCCGGATCTTTGCCAAGATTTCCAATGAGTATGACTCGATTTACTGATGCCATGATGAACTCCTGAATTGCTGAAACGCTGAAATATTATCGCGCCGGCTCGCTCGCCACCGTGGAAGAATCTGCCCCTTCGGCATTACCACTGGCTACAGCACGCGGCGGCGGCTCGCGCATGCCCAGAGCGAGTATAAGCCAGATTGCCAGCACCACCACGCCCGGCACAGCCACTCCAATTACGCCCCAGCGGCCATACAAAAAACCACCCGCCGCCGCGCCCACGAACGCGCCCAAAAATTGCACGCTGCTGTAGACACCGATGGCCGCACCTTTCAGTTGCGCCGGCGCGATACGCGACACCAGCGACGGTAGCATCGCTTCCAGCACATTAAATGGCGTAAAAAATATCAATAAAATCAATATGATAGGCCATAGGCTTGTGCGGCCACCCAACATCCAAGGCATCGCCACTTGCACCATCAGCAGCAGCCCCACAGCCGTCATAAACCAGAGCTTCATCCGCCCCGGCACGTGCGCGCCCATCACCGCCGGCAGCATTAGCACGAACGAAGCGAGCATCACCGGCAAGTAGACTTTCCAGTGCTGATTCAAAGGCATGCCTGCATCGCGTAAAGCAAACGGCACGGCCATAAATAGCGCCATCAATACTGCGTGCAAGGCAAATATGCCCCAGTTCAGGCGCAGCAGTTGCGTATCGGCGAGTACACTTTTCAAATCAGTCACCAAATTCGACGTGCGCGCCGCCGGTATGGCAGCCGTCGCTGGCACGGCTGGAACAACGCGCCACACCACGCCCATGGCGGCAATCGCCAGCACGCCGGTCAGGGCAAAAATTCCTGGCACGCCGATCACCTGATTCAGCCACGGCGCCGCCACCAGCGACGCCGCAAACACCAGTCCGATGGTGGAGCCGATCACAGCCATCGACTTGGTGCGATGCTCCTCGCGCGTGAGATCAGCCGCCAGCGCCATCACCGCCGCCGAAATCGCGCCCGCGCCCTGCAACACGCGCCCTAAAATTACGACGTAAATATCCGGCGCGGTGGCCGCGACAAAACTGCCAACGGCAAACAGCAGCAACCCGCCATAAATCACCGGTTTGCGGCCATAGCGGTCGGACATCCAGCCAGAGGGAATTTGCAGTATCGCCTGCGTCAGCCCATACGCGCCGATGGCAATACCGGCGAGTGTGAGATTTGCACCGCCGGGCAGGGTTTCCGCATATATCGCGAAGACCGGCAGGATCACAAACATACCGAACAGCCGCAACCCGAACACGCCGGCAAGCGCGAGGCTGGCCCGTAACTCCAGCGGGCTCATGCGGGTGGTGGAAGACATGGGAAAGCAGCTTGAAACACGAAAGGCGGGTATATTAGCAGGTTTACATTCTCTAACTGGTAACGACTTGGCCCTCAGCAACAGTAGCAGCCCCAACGTGATTCGCCTGCCGGGCGTGGCCGCGGATGTGGACAGGCAGGCGCCGGCTCAGGCACCGGAAAAAGTGCGCGAGTACATCCGCGTGCGCGGCGCACGCACGCACAATCTGAAAAACATTAACGTCGATCTGCCGCGCAACCGGCTGGTGGTGATCACCGGCCTGTCGG
>SYEN01000524.1 GCA_005800795.1 Burkholderiales bacterium
ATCACCGGGTCGTATGATCCCGAACTGGATTTGATGTACTGGGGCACCGGCAATGCGGCGCCGTGGAATCCGGATTCACGTCCAGGCGACAACTTGTACACCGCCTCGGTGATCGCTGTGCGGCCCAAGACCGGTGAAATCGTCTGGCACTATCAACTGGTGCCAAATGAGATGTTCGACCTTGATGCGAACTGGGAATGGATCGTGGCGGATATTTCGCACCAGGGTGTCACGCGCAAGGTGGTCATGCACATGAGCCGTGGCGGCTTTTTGTATGTGGTGGATCGAACCAATGGACAGTTGATCGCAGCACCAGCTTTTGAGAAAGTGAATTGGGCGAGTCACGTCGATTTGAAAACCGGCCGTCCGGTGGAGACTGAACTCACCAAGAGATTTCGCGCGGGCGAACAAATTGAGCTATGGCCCAGCCAGTGGGGCGCGAAGAACTGGGCGCACGCGGCGTTTAATCCCGAGACCGGGTTGCTTTACGCGAACACCATGCACAACTCGCGCATGGCGCGAAAGCTCGATCCGGGGCTGTTCAAAACCGGCGCGCGTTATGTCGGCTTTGAAAACCTGCCCGCACCACGCGAGGCGGGCCGCCCGATCGGACACCTCGACGCGATTGAGCCGCTCACAGGCAAGCAGCGCTGGCGTCAGGCCGAGCACCACGCGCCGAGCTACAGCTCGATGCTGGCGACCAAGGGCGGCCTGTTGTTCAGCGGCAAGGTCACCGGTGAATTCGCTGCCTTCGACATCGACGACGGTAAGCTGTTGTGGCAATTCAAAACGCCATCGGCTATCAACGCGCAGCCGATTACGTTTACGCACAAGGGCAAGCAATACGTGGCGATACAGTCGGGCCTCGGCGGTACGGGCGCGTTGCGTCAGGGCGACATATTCCGCGATTCGCCACGCAATGGATCGCTGTGGGTGTTCGCGCTGGCGGATGATTGAGTCAGCCCTCGATACTCGGAAACAAGGTAAAAATAAAATGAATAAAATCACATACTTAGCTACAGTCTCGGTATTGCTGCTAATGACCAGTTGCGCCACCGACAACTTCGGCCCGGCACCCGAATCCACCAAAACCGGTGTCGGCCCCACCGACGCGGAGTTGATTGGCGACAAGGCCAGTAGCGACAACGTGCTGACCTACGGCATGGGTTATGACCAGAATCGTTACAGCCCGCTGCGGCAGATTAACAAGGACAACGTCAAGCGCCTGACGCCGGTGTGGACTGCGGGTCTCGACAACGATTTTGGCGAGCAGGCGCAGCCGATGATTTACGACGGCGTGATGTATATCGCCAATGCGCGCTGGACCTACGCCATTGACGCGCTTACCGGCAAGCAGATCTGGCGCACCGCCGTGGAGTGGGTGCCCGAGACGCGCAGCGTCGTGTGTTGTGGCGTGTCGAACAAGGGCGTTGCTCTTTACAAGGGCAAGGTTTTTCGTACTACGCTCGACGCGCACGTGGTAGCGCTTGATCAAAAAACCGGCAAGCAGGTCTGGCGGCAAAAGGCGGCAGAGTGGAAAGAAGGTTACTCGATGACTGTCGCGCCGCTGGTTGCCAATGGCGTGCTGATTACCGGCATCTCGGGTGCTGAGTTTGGCATCCGCGGCTTCATCGACGGTTTGGATCCGGAGACCGGCAAGCAGTTGTGGCGGCGTTACACCACCGCCGGCCCGGGCGAAAAAGGCCACGAAACGTGGGAGCCGCGTGAGGCATACAAAACCGGCGGCGCTTCAACGTGGATCACCGGCTCGTACGATCCGGAACTCGATCTCGTTTATTGGGGCACGGGCAACGCCGGGCCGTGGAATCCGGCGAACCGCCAGGGAGATAACCTTTACGCGGCGGCGGTGATCGCGGTCAAACCCAAAACCGGCGAAATCGTATGGCACTATCAGTTCGTCCCGAATGATTCCTTCGATTGGGATTCGTTATGGGAGCTCATCCTCACCGACATGGATATCGGCGGTGTCAAGCGCAAGGTGATGATGCAGATGAACCGCAATGGTTTTCTCTATGTCATCGACCGTACCAACGGCAAGTTGATTTCCGCCCAGCCGTTCGGCAAGGTGAATTGGGCAACACATGTGGACCTGGTGACAGGCCGTCCGGTTGAATCCGATCTCAGCAAACAACTGCGCGCCGGCGCAACCATCGAAATGTGGCCCAGTGTGCGCGGTGCAAAAAATTGGCCGCATGCCGCCTACAACCCCAATACCGGGTTGCTCTATGCCAACACCCAGCATCAGGGATCGAACTACCGTTTCGTGCCGGTGCAATATAAGCCAGGGCAGCGTTTTGTGGGTATGGAAAACATCCTGACCACGGTCAAGCCGGGTGAGCCCTATGGACATGTCGAAGCCATCGAACCGCTGACCGGGAAGGCGCGCTGGCGCGTCCCGCTCACCGACAATCAGAATTGGTCGGCACTGCTGGCGACCGGTGGTGGACTGCTGTTCAACGGCCGTCATACGGGGGAGTTTTACGCGATGGATGCCAGCACCGGGCAAACACTGTGGGAATTTCGTACCTCATCCGGCGTGAATTCGCAGCCGGTCACATGGACCCACAACGGCAAGCAATACATTACTGTGCTGTCGGGCCTGGGTGGACTCTACGGTCAGGCGCACCGGGTGCAACGCATGCCAAACGTGCCGCTGGGTGGCTCGGTGTGGACATTTGCGTTGCGGGATTAATTTCAAATTACTGAAAAATAGGGGAGGTATGGCAATGAAAAAGTTTTTCGCGCTATTCGTAATGGCTTTTGCAGGCATTGCGTCGGCGCAAACCGACGCGGAACTGCGGGCCGATGGCACGAAGGCAGGCAACACCGACAACATCTTGACGTATGGCATGGGCTATCACCAGAACCGTTACAGCCCGCTAAACCAGATCAACAAGCGCAACGTCAAGCGGCTGGTGCCGGTGTGGAGCACCTCTCTCGACAACGAGCTCGGTGAGCAGGCGCAACCGCTGATCTACGACGGCGTGATGTACGTTTCCAACGCGCGCTGGACTTACGCCATGGATGCGCTGACGGGCAGGGTGATCTGGCGCACGGCGGTGAATTTCGATCCGGGAACGCCGCGGGTGGTGTGTTGCGGCAACTCCAACAAGGGGGTGGCGCTGTATAACGGCAAGGTATTCCGCACCACGCTCGACGCGCATGTCATTGCGCTCGATCAGAAGACCGGCAAGGAAATCTGGCGCGAAAAGGTGGCAGAATGGAAGGAGGGGTATTCACTGACCGTGGCGCCGCAAGTAGCCAATGGTGTGGTGATTACCGGCTGCTCGGGCGCGGAATTTGGTGCGCGCTGTTTCCTCGATGGCTGGGACCCTGAAACCGGCAAGAAATTATGGCGCCGCTATACCACGGCGGGTCCGGGTGAAAAGGGCCACGAGACGTGGGAGCCGCGCGAGGCTTATCTACGTGGCGGTGCGTCGACCTGGATCACCGGTTCGTATGATCCGGATCTCGATCTGGCGTACTGGGGCACGGGCAACGCCGGCCCATGGAATGATGCCAAACGCAAGGGCGACAACCTGTATGCGGCATCGGTGATTGCGATTCGCCCCAAGACCGGCGAAATCGTCTGGCACTACCAGTTTGCGCCCAACGATGTGTGGGATTGGGATTCGTGGGAATTAATACTGGGCGAAATCAGGGTGAGCGGGCAGCCGCGCAAGGTCATCATGCACATGTCGCGTAATGGCTTTTTGTATGTGATTGATCGTGCCACTGGCCAGTTGCTTTCTGCCAACCCCTACGAGCGTGTTAACTGGGCAACGCATGTCGATCTGAAAACCGGCCGGCCCGTTGAGTCCGAAGAGTCGAAAAAGCTGCGCGCCGGCGAAACCATACAGTTGTGGCCCAGCATCAATGGCGCCAAGAACTGGCCCCACGCGGCGTTTAATCCGAACACCGGACTGCTCTACGCCAACACGCTGCACAGCTACTCGACTTTCCGCTTTACGCCGCTGGCTGAATACAAACCCGGCTTCCGTTATCAGGGCATTGAGAATATTTACCCGCCCACGCCCACCGATACGCCCTCCGGCCACATGGAAGCCATTGATCCGGTGACCGCCAAGCCGAAATGGCGTGTGCCGCTGGTCGGGTATCGCAATGCCTCGGCCATGCTGGCGACTGGGGGGAACCTGATTTTCACCGGCAAATTCTCGGGCGAGGTGATCGCGCTGGATGCTGATAACGGCGACCAACTGTGGTCGTTCAAAACCAGTTCCAGCGTCAACTCGCAGCCAGTGACTTGGACCAAGAATGGCAAGCAGTACGTCACGGTGTTGTCGGGCATAGGCGGGGTATCCTCTGCCCGCCGCGGTCTGCCTGCCAACTTGCCGGCGGGTGGGTCGGTATGGACGTTCGCGTTGTTTGAGCAGTAGTCTTAGCGCTGTAAATGGTACACCAGCCCTCGCACGAGGGCTGGTTGCTTCTGATAGTCAGTGTTTTAAAATATGAATAAAAACAAATATTTACGATATTTTTCACCCGTGTTGATGATGGCTGCGTGCAGCTTTAACAGCAGCGCCGAAAACGAAAGTTTCAGCGCTGAAATGGTCAAGAAAGGGTCGGCGATATACGCGCAAAACTGCGCACCTTGTCATGGCCCGCGCATGCTTGATCCGCAGGGCGCGTTCGATCTGCGTACTTTCCCCAAGAACGATCAGGGGCGATTTATGACATCGGTTGGCAAAGGCAAGAATCAGATGCCGCCCTTCGGCGGCTTGTTGAGCACGGCGGAAATTGAAACACTTTGGGCTTATGTGTTTGTCGGAGAGAAGTAGCTGCGCGCCTTGAGTAAGCTGCAGATCAGCGATCGTTACACCTGGGTAGCAGTGATCCTGCACTGGGTCATTGCACTGGGCGTGCTGGGGCAAATCGCCCTCGGCTGGTGGATGATCGAAATTCCCAAAAGCCCGCCCGGCCTGCGCGCCTACTGGTTCAACATTCACAAGTCCCTTGGCATCACACTGGGCTTGCTGATCATCGTGCGTGTGATCTGGGCGTTAACGTATCGTGCGCCGCCGCTGCCGGATCATATTCCAGCGTGGCAGAAGCTCGCTTCGAAAGTGAGCCACTTCGGGCTTTACGCATGCATGATCCTTATGCCACTGTCGGGTTACCTTGGTTCATCCTTCACCAAGTTCCCAATCAAATATTGGGGTTATACGCTGCCCAACTGGGGCTGGGACTCGCCTGTTTACAAGGAATTTTGCAGCAACGTGCATCAGACCACGGTGATGGTGTTCATGGTGCTGATCGCGATACACATCGCGGCGGCGATCAAGCATATGATCGCGCGCGACGGGGTGATACAGCGCATGTGGCGTTAACCGGGATCGCAAGGTCCCACCCGCTCCGGCTTGCCGCACCAACGGCGTTTCCGTGCGGGAGGACGTCCGCGATACCAGCCTGCATCTCCAAACAATGTTGAATCTCCACGAGGCATGCCATGAAAACCCAACTCGTCACCATCCAGACCAACGATATTCCCATCGACGGCGCATTTCATGAGCCCGATGGCGCTACCCGCGCGGCTGCCCTGTACTTTCACGGCAACACCATGAATTTCTACACGGGCGGCGCACGCTTTTTGCCGCCCGTGCTTACCAAACTCGGCCTCGCTGTACTGGCGTTCAACCGTCGCGGCCACGACATCCTTACCACCCGCGCGAGCCGCGCGGCCGAAGGCGGCGCGTTTCAAACGACCGCACAGGCAGTGGCCGACAACCGTTACGCCGCCCAATGGCTGGCCGCGCGCGGATTTCCCAATCCGATTGTGATGGGCTACAGCAACGGCGGCATGCTCTCCACGCGGCACGTCGCCGATCACCCCAATACGCCGGCGCTGGTGCTGCTCTCAGCCGGACGCGGCGGCCCGCAGCGCGAGACGCCCAATGCCACCGAAAAACTCTTTGCCGTGGGCAAACTCGACGAGCTGACGCAAAAAGCGCGCGACCTGGTCGCGGCAGGCAAGGGCCGCGAACTGATGTTCATTCCGGGCTGGTGGTACGTGATCAGCGCAGAAAGTTTTCTCGACCGCATTGTCAGCGTGCCCGACACCATCGCGCTGGCGCCGCAGATCAAATGCCCCGTACTGGCGATACGTGGCGACAAGGAAGACCGCGATCGTTACCCTGTTGAGGAGTTCGCAGCGGCGTGCGGCGGCCCGTGTGAGGCGAACATCATTGAGAACTGCGATCATTTTTATAATGACCGCGAAGCGCACGTGGCAGGAATTATTGCGACGTGGTTGGCGAAAACCCTTCAACTATAAAAAAATATTAAAATCAATGGGTTATGGTATTTAGTTCCGTTGCGGCGGCTGGCCTTGCAGGGCACTACGCGGCCACCGCGTCAGCGCCTGCTACCTGTTGCGGCAGCTTCACTTCCAGCCCGATGCCCTTGAGTGAGGTGCGCCGCAGGTCGCGCACTTCCTTCAGATCGTCAAAGCGCGTGGCGCGGTGCATCACCGTGCGGTTGTCCCACATCACCAGATCACCGACTAGCCACTTGTGCGAGTAGACGAACCGTGACTGCGTGGCGTGCTCGGTGAGGTCACGCACAAACGCGCGCGCTTCCGGTACCGGCCAGCCGACGATGCCGCCGATATGTGAAGAAAGATACAGCGACTTACGGCCCGTCTTCGGATGCGTGATCACGAGTTTGTGCGGCACCGGTTTCAGATGCTCGTCAAAGCCGGGGTTGTAATCGTCAAAGCCGATCGCCTGACGCGAAAAAACAATGGAATGTTCGCAAACCAGATTTTCGACTTCCGCTTTGTCGGCGGCGGACAGTGCGTCGTACGCGGCACGCATGTCGGCGAACTGGGTGTCCGCACCTTTGCCGGGCACGATGCGCGCGTGCAGCAGCGTGTAGCCCGCGCCCACCGCGCGAAACGACGCATCGGAATGCCACAGCCGGTTGGCCAATGCATACATGCGTTTACGATCCGCGCGATCGTACATGCGCGCGGAGTCGCCCTTGGCGTAGTTGGAAATGTCGCCCAATTCAAGTTGCTGAAAGCGCCGCTCCTCGGGCTTGGCCATCTGTCCCGACAGCGTGATTTCCAATTGGCCAAAATTGCGCGTGAATGCGACCTGCTGTTCATCCGTCAATGGCTGGCCGGGAAAGGTCAGCACGGCGTAGTCATCGATGCCTTTTTCGATGACTGCGACCTGTTCGCTGGTAAGCGGCGCACAAATATTGATGCCGGTGACTTCGCCGATGAAGCCGTCTTGCACGTTGCGTATGTTGGTACCCATGATGTCTCCCCACATGTGTATTGAATGGTTTATGCCGCCGCCTGCATCTGCTCCACCGTAACACCTTCACCGCGCAGGGTGGTGCGCCGCATGTCGCGCACGTCCCGCAGATCGTTGTAACGCCGCGCGCGGTGCATGGTAGTACGGTTGTCCCAAATGACCAGATCCCATTGCCGCCATGCATGAGCATAGACGAATTTTCGTTGTGTTGCATGCTCGATCAGATCGCGGATCAGCATGCGTGCTTCCGGCACCGGCCAGCCCACGATGGCGCCGATATGCGCCGACAGATACAGGCTGTTGCGCCCGGTACGCGCATCCTGCCGCACCAGCCGCTGGCGCACCGGCCTTAACCTGACCTGATTTTCTTCGCCGTACGACGCCTTCGGTATGCCGATCTGCTCGCGTGAATAGGCATTGGAGTGCTCGGCGATCAGGCCCGCGATTTCGGCTTTCAGATCGTTGTCCAATGCG
>SYEN01000525.1 GCA_005800795.1 Burkholderiales bacterium
CCTGCTTTTTGCTGCAGGTAGTTATAAGCCACGGCGTGCTCGCCGCCGGGTTTGCTGGTGACCATGCTGGTGACAGGCAAAGCCTTGGTTTCGCGCGCCACGCTTTCCAGCGCCCGCGTAAAGGTGTCCATAGCGCCACCCGCACCGGCCGGCGCCACGAACTCGACATTGCGCTGTGGCACCCACGCCTGCGCCCGCGCCAGCGGCGATGCCATCGTTGCCATCGCCACCATCGCCACCACAGCGAGCCCGACCCCCAGTGAGTTAATCGATTTTTGTATCATGACTGAATACACCTTGTTTAATTTGAATTTGGAATTTTTTACCACCCGGCTGAATATTCGCCAAAGCGAAGCGGGCCGTCAATCGTCTTCGCGCGTGCGGTCCACCACATCAATCCGCGCTGATACGCGCGTCGAGTATGACTTTGCGCCAGCGTGCGACTTCCGCAACAATAAATTCCTGTGCTCTGGAGGGCGTGGTGGGCCACGGCTCCGCCCCCATGGCCAACAACTTCTGGCGCAGCGCAGGGGTTTCCAGGGCAGCCACCATTTCACGATTGAGACTTGCCAGCACCGCGGGCGCCACACCCGAGGGCGCTAGGAAGGCATACCAGCCGGTCACGTCATAGCCCGGCAATCCGTCTTCTGCGGCAGTCGGTACATCGGGTGCAAACGCCGCACGTTTGGCCGAGGTCATTGCCAGAGCGCGCAACCTGCCCGAGCGCGCGTGCGGCATGGTTTCGAGCACGGTGCCGAACATCATGTTCACCTGGCCGCCGATGGTGTCGTTGACGGCCGGGCCACCGCCTTTGTACGGCACGTGCAGCAAGTCGATGCCAGCGGTGCGTTTGAACAATTCGCCCGCAAGGTGATTGGTCGCCCCCGTGCCACTGGAGGCATAACTGATGCGGCCGGGATTGGCTTTCGCATGTTCAATCAATTCTCGGACATTGCGCACGGGTAGCGAAGGGTGTGCCACGATGGCAAACGGAAACGCTATCGCCAGTGTGATGGGCGCAAAGTCCTTGATGGGGTCGTAATTGACTTTCTTATAGAGCGTGGGGTTGATCGCGTGCGACGCGGAGGCGATCATCACGGTGTAACCATCGGCGGCTGCACGCATGGTGAGCTCGGTGCCCAATTGCGTGCCACCACCAGGGCGGTTGTCGATAATCACCGGCTGCTTGATGGCTTCAGCCATGCGTTGCCCGACAAGGCGCGCGGTGATATCCGTGCCGCCGCCCGGTGGAAAGGGCACGATGATGCGTACGGGCTTGGCGGGAAAGGTCTGCGCCTGCACGGTCAATGAAATTAACAGCGACAGTAACGGCGTCAGCGCTATCAGCGTGATTCGTGGCGCGAACAAGGCACCCATGAAAAATCGTTTCATATATACAACGCAACCAGAATAAATCGGAAGCCGTAATCGGCTGCCTGTCTAACAGATATTGCAGGCGATCGCGCAGCCCATTGATGATACCGCTGAGCGTGGGATAACCGTTGCCACATTTCGGTGGTCTACAACTCCGCCTGTATGTTGGCCTCGCGTGCCACTCTCGAGTATTTCGCCACTTCCGCGGCAAAAAACTTGGCGGTGGCCTCGACGCTGCCGCCGACGATCTCCGCGCCCAGCGAGGCCATGCGCTCCTTGATATCGGGCAGTTGCAGCGCCTTCAGCATTTCCTGGTTCAGGCGCTGCACGACGTCGCGCGGCACTTTCGCCGGAGCCACCGCGCCGTACCAGGTGGTGATCACAAATCCTGGTACGGTCTCGCCCACGGTGGGCACGTTGGGCAACACGGCCACGCGTTTTTCGGTGGTCACCGCAATGGGCCGCACCCGGCCCGAGCGGATGTGCGGGATGATTGCGGGCATGGTGGAAAAACTGGAAATCACATGACCCGCCGCAAGGTCGATGGCGAGCGGCCCGCCGCCCTTGTACGGCACCATTTGCAGTTTCGTGCCGGTCATGGTCTTGAACATCTCACCCGCGAAATGTTCGGGGCTGGCGATGCCAGATGTACCGTACGTCAGCTCCCCCGGCCTGGCCTTGGCCAGCGCAATGTATTCCTTCACCGTTTTCGCGGGCAGCGCAGGATTGGCGGCTATCACATTGGGCACATCAGACACCACGGTGATCGGTGTGAAATCGCGCTCGATGTCGTAGCCCAGGTTCTTGTAGACTGGTTTGCTCATGATGTGCGCCACCGACATGAACAGCAGTGTATAACCGTCGCCGGGCGCCTCCGCCGCGAGTTTCGCCGCGAGGTTGGCGTTGGCCCCAGGGCGGTTTTCCACCACGAATTGCTGCTTCATCGACTCGGCCAGCTTGGCGCCCACAGCGCGCGCCATGATGTCAGTGCCGCCGCCAGGTGCAAAACCTACGAGGATGCGCACGGGCTTCACCGGGTACGTTTGCGCAGCTGCGCTGAACGCGACCGACAACAAGGCCGTCAAAATTGCAGGTTTGATCACGGGACTTTCCTTTTGCTTACAGTTACGAAGTAGGGGAATCTCAAACGCACTCTTTGTGAAAGGAGCAATGTATTCTGGCCTCATCAGTCAGTCAATTTCAGTAGCGTCCCAACGTTAATCGCCAAGACGGATATAAGTTGCTGATTCTTCTTGAGAAACTGACATTTTCTTCTGGTCGCGACTTGAACGTCGGGACTTGGGTTTATGGTCTTTTGCATTCAATTGCAAAGGACAGCC
>SYEN01000526.1 GCA_005800795.1 Burkholderiales bacterium
CCGACCAAGGGCATGTATCTCATCCCTTTTGTCGGCGGCATCGCTGTCGGCGAGAAACCCAGAACCCACTGGGAAGACATCTACATCTCGATGATGGGCCCCATGTACGGCTTGTTGATGACGATCGTCTGCTATCTGGCCTACCTCGCAACCAACAGCCATTTCATTGGACTGGTGGCTTCGGTCAGCGCGCTGGTCAACATTTTCAACCTGTTGCCAATACATCCACTGGATGGCGGACGCGTGGTGAAGGCGCTGGTGTTTTCCGGGCGCAGCAGTTTCGCCATCGGCGCGATGGTGTTGGCTTCGGCGGTGTTCTTTGCACTGGCAATGCATTGGGGGCTTTACCTGCTGACGTTTTTTATCGTTATCGGCGCGCTCGACTTACTGGCGAGCTGGCGAGACATCACATCCGACACCAAAGCGCCGCTGGACCGTTACGGCATCGGGTTTTCACTAACCTGGTACGTGCTAAGCGTTGCGGTGTTCCTCGGCATCATCATGGCCGTCGCCACAAGCGCACTGCCGGGGTCGGAACTGGCGGTAAAAATACTGAAGTCATGAAGCGCCGCCGATCGCGCCCAGACCCCAAGTATCGCAGCGAGTGAATTTTTGTAAGTGATTGTTTTTATTGATATTTTTACAACCTACTCGAACGACAGTTCGCGGCGAATGTCGTTGTAGCGCTGCAGCAGGTCTTCGGGGCTGGCGCCGCCGAGGTTGAGCACCGCGTAGCGATAGCTGCCAAGCCATTTCATTTCACGCGCGAGACTCGCGCCGCGCTTCAGGTACAGCATCAGACGTGCGTCGGGATAGCGCTGCTGTATGGATTCAATCTGCGCCTGACCAGGCACGCGATTGACTTCGCGGCCATCAAAACGCCGAAACACAAAACTTGCTGCTGCGCCGAACTCGCCCGCGCCTACGGTAACCTGCGGTGCCTCGCCCAACGACAATCGGATCAGCACATCGTAGGGGTCGTAGCCGTCCACGCGGCGATACAAGTTGACGATCTGCGAGGCCATGCGCGGATTGATTTCAATAATGCGCAGACTGCCGTCATCCGGGTTGTAAATCAGTTCGACATTAAAAAACCCGTAGCCATAATCGATGCCGGTAAACAGTTGCTCGGTAAGCGCGCGCATGCGCTCAAGCACGTCTGCAGGCAGGCGTGACGGGTACTCAAAACGCATGAACGCCTGCGTGCCCGGATACATCACCTCATCCACGATGCCCAGAATGTGCGCCTTGCCCTGGAACATGTAGCCGTCAACGTTCACCTGTACCCCCGTCATGATTTCCTCAGCCACCAGATCATGCCCATCGATGGTGAAGGGCGTATAGCGTGACATAAGGTCGTTAAACGGCTTGACCAGTTTGCGGATAATCAGTGTTTCAAACGGGTTGAACTTCAGATGCGACTTCAGCTCATCAAAATCGCGCACCGCGCGCGCCAGCACCGAGTAAGTCGCCTTCACCGGCTTCACGTAAAACGGGAACGGCAATCCGGCCTCGGATGCCGACTGGATGTCATAGGGAAAAACCGAAAACGCCGGGGTCGCCTGCGGCAAAATTTTGCGTTGCAGGCAGCGCGCGTAATATTTGTGTTGCGCGGCGACAATCACCGCCGGATCGGTGCCCGGCAGACCCAGACGCTTCGCCACCACGGCGGCGATCAGCGCGCCGAACTGCTCGTTATTGCTGATTACTCCATCAATGCGTCCACGATACTTTTCCACCAAGCGCGACGCATAGCCATAGGCGTTAAACGTCATCAGGCGGGCGTTTTCCGGGAACTTGAAGAGGTCGAAACCTTCGCAAAAGAACTCGTAGCGCTCGCGGTAACGCGGCTGGTCGAGTTCGTCACGATCCCAATCTTTGGGAAACAGCACGAGGATGCGTTTCATGTTCCGTTCAATTCCGTAACGTGTTCAGTAGCCTGATTTTTCACGATCAGACAATGTCAAAGCCGGCCTGCAGCGCAAAGCGGGCGGTTCCTCGTATTGGTTTTGTTTTACACCCGTTAGCACCGTAAACATTGTACCCTTTTCACCTGAACCGTTGTAAAGGTTTGCATTAGCTATAAAAGTCGAGATTTAATCTGACAGGCAGTGTCAGAGCGCACGCTCGGCGATAGGCTAGTCCCGGCCATGAGCTGCCAGTGATCAATCTGATCTCACCACCTGCAAGCGGCCATTCAAAAATCTATGCTTTTGATTAAACGATTGCTGATGATTCGCCGACTCCCATGAAGGTTCGGGTATGTTGGCGACGTCCCAAGCATTCGAGTTCAAATGATCGGAGGAAATGCTACGTTGCAAGACTTGAACAATTTTTTATGGCACAAATCAATGCAATGTGGCTGACTTCGGCGCCCACTAGGGGATGCAGTTTCCGGAAAGTGACACTCATGATCTTTCCCCCTCCGCCGAATAGCGGCATGTAAAGAACAAGCCTTACCACAACGCCGCGTCACATAGGCAGGCTGTTGCAATAGAATGTCATCATGCAGATTTGACTGCGTATGCCTTAGCCCACATAGGCACGTCCAAGAGCCTGCATCGGTTTTCATTATCCATCAAGCAAGGGAGATACACATGATGCGCAAACTCGGAGTAACCGTCCTTTTCGTCGCCGTATTCAGCGCGGGCTTTGTCGTAGGCAACAGCAAAACTTTTGAGATGTGGCCAACGGCCAACGCGCAAAAACCCGGACGCGTGTTTGAACTGCGCACCTACACCGCATCGGGTGGCCGTATGGAAGAGCTAAAAACGCGCTTTCGCGAACACACCATGCGCTACTTTGAGAAACACGGCATGACTAATATCGGCTACTGGACGCCGATGGATGCGCCCGCCTCGCAAACCACGCTGGTTTACCTGCTCTCCCACTCCAGCCGCGAAGCGGCTAAAGAAAGCTGGGCTGCATTTGCTAAAGACCCCAGCTGGGTCGAAGCGCGAACGGCCTCGAATGTAAAGGGTAATATCGTCGCCAAGACGGAATCAATATTCCTGAACGCCGCCGACTTCTCACAACTCAAGTAGCCGCTGCTTTACGCCGCTTGTAACTTGCGGCTGCCGCGCGCCGACACCAGCGTCGGCACGCGCGAGGCGCGTACGTAGACCAACTGCAACTCGGAGGGGCGGTTGGACGCTTACGGTTTGTGCACTGGAACGCGCATTTGGTGAAAGGCGCAAACTTAACGGTGCCGCCGCGCAACGGGACATTGGGCGTTATGCAAATAAGGGCGAGTAAAAAGCTCCGCAAAGATACGAATACACCCTCGAATTGCTAGCGCCGAGTGCGAAGCTTGTCTCGAAAATAGTGCGAATATCCTGAATTGAGTGCTCGATAGCCGACACGCATCAACGACGTTTTAGGGTCGATTGGGTGAATTCAGATTTCTCGATAGCAGTCGGACACTGTCTTTCAGATCAAATCACGACTTTTACACATTAACATTGGTTTGCAGTAGATTGTCACTACCCACTTTTTATTCTAGGAGCCTAGCATGCGCGATTTCATCAAGAAACCAGACGCCGATCTTTGCGCATACGGTACACAAGACGCTCCACCGATTTCGCAAATCATCGAAACCCGCCTTACACGGCGCGGCGCACTTAAGGGGCTGGCTGCCGCCGGCGCGTATGGCCTGTTCGGTTGCGCCGCTCCTGCGCCAAAGCCAGCCGGTTCATCACTGACTTTTGCAGAATCCGGCCGTTTTCTGGATGAAACCCATCACGTTGCCCCGGGCTACAAAGCTGACGTCCTGCTGCGCTGGGGCGATCCGCTGCACGCCAGCGCACCCGCGTTTAATCCGCAACAACAAACGGCGGCGGCACAAGAGCAGCAATTCGGCGCCAACAACGATTACATCGCGTTCATGCCGCTGCCGCGCGGATCGAACACTTCCACGCGCGGGCTGCTGTGCGTAAACCACGAATACGTGCTGGCGCCGATGATGTGGCCGGGCTACAGCCCCGCCGAATACGCGAAGAGCGCGAGCCGCGAGCAATGCGAAACCGAAATGGCCGCCGTTGGCCACTCGATCGTCGAAATCGAAAATCGTGGCGGGCAATGGACGGTAAACCACGCCAGTCCTTACAACCGGCGCATCTCGGCGCGCAGCACAACCATGCGCATAGCCGGGCCTGCGGCGGGCCATCCGCGCCTGTCCACCCGGGCCGATGTCAGCGGCAGACGCGTCATGGGCACGCTCGCCAACTGCGCGGGCGGCACCACGCCGTGGGGCACGGTGCTTACGGCCGAGGAAAATTTTCAAAACAGTTTTAGCGGCGATGTGGGCAGCGGGCGCGAGGCCGCCGCGTGGAAACGCATGGGTATCGATGGCCGGGGCCGAAACCCCTGGGGCCGGCATTTTGACCGCTTCAACCTGAACAAGGAGCCTAACGAAGTCAACCGCTTCGGCTGGATTGTGGAAATCGATCCGTACGATCCCAAATCCGTGCCGGTGAAACGTACCGCGCTGGGCCGCTGCAATCAGGAGTGCGCAAATACCGTGGTCAGCCACGACGGACGTGTCGCACTGTACAAGGGTGACGACAAGCGAATGGAATACGTCTACAAGTTTGTCACCCGCGATGCGTATGATCTGGCCAAACCGGACACCGGGCGTGATCTGCTCGACAACGGCACACTCTATGTCGCGCGCTTCGCTCAGGACAAGATGCAGTGGCTGCCACTGGTGTTTGGCCAGGGGCCGCTCACCAAGGCCAACGGGTTCGAGAATCAGGGCGATGTGGTGATCGATTCACGCCGAGCTGCCGATTTGCTGGGCGCAACACCCATGGATCGCCCCGAGGACGTTGAGGTCAATCCCGCGTCGGGACGGGTCTACGTGGTCTGCACTTTCAACGAGAACCGCAAGCCGGATCAAGTCGACGCTGCCAATCCGCGCGGCCCCAACAGGCACGGCCACATCATCGAAATCATTCCTCCCGTGGTCAACGGCAAACCCGATCACACCGCCACGGAATGTGCGTGGGAATTTTTTGTGCTCGGCGGTGATCCAAAAAACGCCGAACACCGCGCGCGCTACCACGGGCCGGTGTCGCCCAGCGGCTGGATCGCCGCACCCGACAACATTGCGTTCGATCCGAAGGGACGCGCCTGGATATCCACGGACGGACAAGACGACTTTGTGGGTTTCGCCGACAGTCTGTATGCCGCTGAAACCAGCGGCCCCCATCGCGGTGTCACGCGCAATTTTCTGAGTTGTCCGCGCGGCGCGGAGGTAACTGGTCCGGCGTTCACGCCGGACGGCAAGACACTGTTTCTGGCAATACAACATCCTGCGGATGAAAAAGGCTCCACTTTCGATAAACCCTCCACGCGCTGGCCGGATTTTAGAGCGGACATGCCGCCGCGTTCTTCTGTGCTCGCGATCACCAAAGCCGATGGCGGCGAGATCGGTTCGTAAACCGGGCGGCATGTTTCGACGAATAAACACACGAACCGGGTTTCTTGCGGCAATCATTGCGTTGTCGCCGGCTTGCGCGCTGGCGCAGACGTTTCCTGTCAAGCCCATGCGCATTGTCGTTCCGGTGCAGCCCGGCGGCGACCTTGATCCTCAGGCACGGCTGCTCGGCCGCAAATTTCACGACAGCATGGGTCAGCCGGTAGTCATTGAAAACCGGCCAGGGGCCAATGGCATGCTCGGTACCGAGTACGTCGCCAAATCGTCTGCTGACGGCCATACGCTGTTATGCGCGGCAGCGTCACTGGCCAGCGCGGTTACGCTTTACAAGAACCTGTCGTTTGATGTGCAACGCGATCTGGCGCCGGTCAGCCAACTGTCGTCAAACCCACAATTCCTGATTGCACATCCGAGCCTGCCGGTGAATTCGCTCAGGGAATTCATCGTGCTGGCGAAAATTCAGGCCGGAAAACTGAATGCCGCATCCGGCGGCACCGGCACCGCCAATCATCTGGTTCTCGAAATGTTCAAGCAACGCGCGGGCTTTCAGGCGACGCATATTCCGTACAAAGGTTCGGGCCCGGCGACCATCGCGCTGATCAGCGGCGAAGTCGATTTCAGTTTTGCCGGCGCGATCAGCAAGATTCCGCATATGCGTTCGGGCAAGGTCAAAGCGCTCGCTGTCACGACACCTCAACCCTCACGGCTGGCGCCCGCGCTGCCGGCACTGGCATCGCTATATCCGGGATTCGAGTCGGTGAACTGGTACGCGATTTTTGCACCGGCGGCGACACCGGCGGCTGTCATCAATAAACTCGGCATGGAAATTATCGCAGCACTGAAATCACCCGAAATGCGCGATTTCATGTTGAAAGAGGGCGCTGATGCCGCGGGCAGCACACCACCGGAATTCGCAGCGTATTTCAAAAACGAAGTGGAACGCTACGCGAAAGTGATACGCACCGCGAATATTCGTGTGGAGTAAACCGCCTGAAGCAAAAAGCGGCTCAGCAAAAAAAACGCAAGCCGAAGCTTGCGTTTTGTTTTTGCAGAAAGAGAACTATCAGCGGCTGACGACGATCTCGCCTTTCATGCCTGGATGCAATCCGCAGATATAACCGTACGTGCCTTCGTTGTTGAACTGGATCGATGTGCTCTGCCCCTTCAACATCACCGGCGAACGAAATTCGCTCTGGGCCTGCAACGTCACCTGATGCGGCGACGCATCGATATTGGTCCAGGTAATCGTCTGACCGACCTTGACATTGAGTTTTTCCGGCCCAAACAGGAACTCGGCAATGGCGACGGTGCCTGGGCCGCTCGGACGTTGTGCCGCGCCCAGTGCAGTGCCTCGCGGCCGACGGCACCCATGCCCTCCGTGGCGGCGACGTCGGCCCACGACTGCAGGAGTTCCTCGCGCCACTCGTGGTTACGGCAGGCGGTGGCGACGAGCGTGAGCGACCGCACCCTGTTCGGGTGCTTCAGCGCGATGATCTGGCTGATGGCGCCGCCCATGGAGAGCCCCACCACGTGCGCTGACTCGATGCCGGCATGGTCGAGCACCGCGATCGCGTCCTCCGCCATCTGCTCGAGGTCGTAGGTGCCTTCCGGCTTGTCGCTGCGACCGGCGCCACGGTTGTCGAGTGCGATGGTGCGCCAGCGGAGCGCGAGCGCCGCACGCTGGAGGTTCCAGGAGTTCTTCTCCGCACCGAGCCCCTGCACGAAGAGAACGGGCGGGTTGCGCCTGAAGCCGATGACCTCGTAGTGGACGCGGACCCCGTCCGTTGCTGTCGCGAACGGCATGGCGGCCCTATGCCACCTGGCGGCGCGCGGGGATCCGCTCGACGCTCGGCCATCGGTAGAGACGCTCGATGACCTGTGTGGTGCTGTGTGCCGGCGCGAACCTGAGCAGGTGCGCCGCCTCGTTGCTGGCTGCCAGGCGGCCCCTCTCCAGCAGTTCGGCGACATGGTCGGGTATGGGGGCGCCGGCAAGTCCGCTGACGTTGCGCGCCAGCCACCAACCAGGTCCGACGGACGGCATCGGGACGCGGCGCCCTGTGGTGATGGCGCGCAGCATGCTGATCGCACCGTTCGCCACGATGTTGACGACACCGTTCGCGTCGCGCTCGGCGCC
>SYEN01000527.1 GCA_005800795.1 Burkholderiales bacterium
ACATGTATACCAGGCCGCGATTGGCTTCACCCACCAGATAACCCACCGCGCCGCCCGCGTCGCCATATTGCATCACGCAGGTGGGGCTGGCATGAATGCCGAGCTTGTGTTCAACGGTAATGCACTTTACGTCATTGCGCGCACCATTACTGCCATCGGCATTGGCCATGAACTTGGGCACAACGAACAGCGAAATACCTTTCACCCCTTCGGGCGCGTCCGGCAGACGGGCGAGTACGAGATGCACGATATTGTCGGCCATATCGTGCTCACCCCAGGTGATGAAAATCTTGGTGCCGCTGATTTTGTAGTGGCCGCCCTCGGGCACGGCGCGCGCGCGTATCGCCGCGAGATCGGACCCCGCCTGCGGCTCGGTCAGATTCATGGTACCGCTCCACACACCCGAATTCAGTGACGGCATATAGCGTTGCAACAACTCGGCAGACGCATGATCGCCCAGCACCTCCGTCACGCCGGAGGTCAACATCGGACACAGGCTGAAGGACATGTTGCTGCTGCTCCACATTTCCTGCACCGGGTTGGCCACGATGTGCAACAAACCCTGTCCGCCGTATTCCGCCGGGCCGCCCAAAGCGTTCCAGCCCGCTTCGCAAAACTGTTTGTAAGCCGCCGCAAAGCCGCTGGGAGACGTCACCTTGTGATCCGCAAGCGTCGCACCCTCCTTGTCGCCGACGCGATTCAACGGTTCGAGAACCTCCTGCGCGAACTTTGCCGCCTCGGTCAGTACTGCTTCGGTGAGTTCCGCGTTGATCTCTTCGCAGCCGGGCAGCTTCGTCACCTCATCCAGCCCCGCGAGTTCGTTGATCACGAACAGCATATCCTTTAGCGGCGCAACGTACGACGACATGGCCTGTCTCCATGAAAAATGCCGTGTCCAAAATGGGGCACGCCACTATATTACCGCAAAGCCCGTAACCGCTAATCGGTACGCTGGATGCCTGCCTGCTGTATCACCTTGAGCCATTTCTCGAACTGCTCGGCGTTGAGCCTGCCCAACTCGGCAGGCGTCGAGGTGCGTAACTCGATGCCTTCGTGCGCCAGTCGCTGGCGTACATCCGCCACGGCGTAACGCTGTGCTATTTCGCGGTTTAGCCGGTTGATGATTTCCGGCGGTGTGCCGGCAGCCGCCACCACGGAATAAGTCTGGTCCACTTCAAAACCGCGCAGTCCCGATTCGTCAATGGTCGGGAGGTCCGGTGCGAGCGAGCTGCGCTTCAAGCCGGTCACCCCCAGCGCACGCACACGCTTCTCGCGCGCCTGCGGCAACGCCGTCAGAAAATTGGCGAACATCGTAAACGACTCGCCCTGCAACAGCGACAGCATCGCCGGCGCGCCCCCCTTGAACGGCACATGCGTCATCTTGACCTTCGCCAGCGCCTGGAACAGCTCACCGCCCAGATGCGACGGACTGCCCTGCCCTGTCGATGCATAGGTGATGCGCCCGGCACCTGCGCGCGCAAGTTGCAAAAACTCCTGCACCGATGCCGCCGGCAGCGACGGATGCACGACAAACATATACGCTGTGGTGCCCGCCAGCGACACCGGCGCAAAATCCCTCACCGGATCATAGCGGCGGTTGGCAATCAGCGCCGGCCCCGTAATCAACGACGCTGCACTGCCCAACAGCAGCGTATGTCCATCCTTCGGCGACCGCGCCACCATTTCCGCCGCAATTGCCCCGCCCGCACCGCCGCGATTGTCCACGATGATCTGCTGTCCCAACGCGGGCGCCAGCTTATCCGCGATGGCCCGCGCCACCGTATCCGTACCGCCACCGGGGGTGTTGGGGACGATCAGGCGGATGGGTTTTGACGGGTAAGACTGCGCAAACAATACCGGTGACACAAAAAAAGAAAGAGCGCAAGCCATTTGGCCCGCGCCCTTCGCGGGAAATGCCAATTGTAACACTTAGCCCAACTCAGTAACCATCTCTGGCACCGCCTTGAACAAGTCATCCACGACCCAGTAGCTCGCCACCGAGAATATCGGCGCTTCTGCGTCCTTATTGATGGCAACAATTACCTTGCTGTCTTTCATTCCGGCCAGATGCTGAATGGCGCCGGAGATACCGACCGCGACATACAGTTCCGGGGCGACGATTTTGCCGGTTTGACCGACTTGATAGTCGTTGGGCACGAAGCCGGAGTCCACCGCCGCGCGCGAGGCGCCTACGGCCGCACCCAGCTTGTCGGCGAGGGGTTCGAGGATTTTGAAGTTATCCGCGCTGCCCATGCCACGGCCACCGGAGACGATGATGCGTGCCGCCGTCAATTCGGGCCGCGCAGATTTGGTCAATTCCTGGCCGTTGAATTTGGACAGGCCCGCATCCGCTGCGGCAGCGAGGTTTTCTACGGCCGCCGAGCCGCCATCGCCCGCCGGATCAAACGCCGTCGCGCGCACGGTGATGACCTTGATCGCATCGCCGCTTTGCACGGTGGCCATCACGTTGCCGGCATAGGTCGGCCGCACAAAGGTGTCGGCGGAAACCACGCTGCAGATGTCGGAAATCTGCTGCACGTCGAGCAACGCCGCCACACGCGGCATGAAATTCTTGCCGAAACCGGTGGCCGGGGCCACCAGGTGCGAGTAGTTTTTCGCAATCGACAGCAGCAGCGCCGCCATGTTTTCAGCCAGCGCACCCGCGTAATGCGGCGCATCCGCCACCAGCACTTTCGACACGCCTGCGACCTTGGCCGCCGTCGCGCCCGCGTCCGCGCAGCCACTGCCGGCGATCAGCACGGTCACATCGCCGCCGAGCTTGCCTGCGGCGGTGATGGTGTTGGTGGTGCCGGGTTTGAGATTCTTGCCGTCGTGTTCGGCGATAACCAGAATTGCCATTAGATGACCCTCGCTTCGTTCTTGAGTTTGGCCACCAGTTCCTTGACGTCGGCAACCTTGACGCCGGCGCTGCGCGAGGCAGGCTCGGCTACTTTCAGCGTTTTCAGACGCGGTTTGACATCCACGCCCAAGGCCTCAGGCTTGATGTTTTCCAGCGGCTTTTTCTTCGCCTTCAT
>SYEN01000528.1 GCA_005800795.1 Burkholderiales bacterium
ACTGTGTTATGGGTTCCCGACTGCGCGGGAACGACAGCAGTGGTTTGGCGCGTACGAATGCCCGTGTAATTTCATTTGCGATAAACCAGCTTTCTTGTTGCTGTCGCACAAGCCTGCTATTGTCGCTGCCGCGTAACCTTGTAGCACCGAAAATGTATCGTTAACGAGGCTAGTTATGGCATTTGAATGCATCAACCTTTCCGTAGACAGCGACGGCGTGGCGCTGCTGGAACTGAATCGCCCCGATCGGCTGAATTCGTTTAACCGTCAAATGATTGCCGAGTGGACACAGGCGCTCAATCAAATCGCCGATGACAGCCACGCGCGCGTCATGGTGCTTACCGGCGCCGGGCGTGCGTTTTGCGCGGGCGGCGATGCGGCCGACATGACCGTGATGCAGGCGGCGGACAACGTTGAGCGCAAGAATTATCTGTGGAAGGAAATCCAGAAAATTCCGCTGGCGATGGAGCGGCTGGAGATTCCGGTGATTGCCGCGATCAATGGCACGGCGCGCGGCGCGGGGCTCGATATGGCGTTGATGTGTGATATCCGCCTGTGCGCCCAGTCGTCGACCTTCGCCGAAAGCTACATCAACATGGGCCTGATTTCCGGTGACGGCGGCTCTTGGTTTTTGCCGCGTGTGGTGGGCGCATCGCGCGCGCTGGAAATGCTGTGGACGGGCTGCGTGGTTGATGCAGTGGAGGCTGAACGCATTGGCATCGTCACCCGCGTGGTGCCGGATGCCGAGGTGCGTGTTGAGGCGATGAAGCTCGCGCACAGCCTCGCCGCGCAGCCGCCGCAGGCCGTGCAAATGATGAAACGCGCGGTATATCACGGGCTTTCCGGCGGCACGCTGGCCTCGCATCTCGATATGATTTCGTCGCACATGGCCGTGGTGTTTGACTCGCCGGAGTTTCAGCAGCGGCTGCAAAATTTCTTGGCGCAGCAAAAGAAATAAGGCGCGGCGGTGAAACGTGAATCGTGAAAAACGAGCAGCCGCGGATGATAGTTAAGTATCTGTTTTTATTGACTATTTTTTCAGTATCCGCGACGGGCGTATTGGCGCAGGCTTATCCCGCCAAACCCGTGCGCCTGATCGTTGGTTTCGCCGCCGGTGGCGGTACCGACGTGCTGTCGCGCCTGATCAGCCGCAAGCTCGCCGATACAAACTGGCCGGCCTCGCTGGTGGTGGAAAACCGCGCCGGCGCAGATGGTTCCATCGCCACCGAGCTTGTGGCCAAGGCGGCACCCGACGGCTACACGCTCAACATGATCACCAATTCGCACGTGATCACGCCGTTTCAAAGAAAGCTCGCCTTCGACCCGGTGAAGGATTTCGCGCCCATTACGCAAACCGCCTTCACCCCCAATCTGCTGGTGGTGCATCCGTCGCTACCGGTGAAGTCGGTGAAGGAGTTCGTCGCGTTTACGCTGGCGCGGCCTGGTCAACTGACCTTCGGCTCCAGCGGCGCAGGCACTTCACCCTTTCTCGCGATGGAACTGTTCAAAATGCTTACCGGCACAAACATTGTGCATGTGCCTTACAAGGGCACGGGGGCAGCGGTGATTGATCTGATGGGAGGGCACGTGCAGGCGATGTTCGGCTCCCTGCCCGGCACGTTGCCTCACGTGAAAAACAACCGCCTGCGCGCGCTAGCCATCAGCACGCCGCAGCGCTGGGCCACGCTGCCGGAGGTGCCCACGGTGGCGCAAGCCGGTGTGCCTGGTTTTGAAGCCAGCACCTGGTACGGCGCGCTAGCGCCCGCCGGCACGCCTGCGGCCATCGTCAACCGGCTGCACAGCGATTTTGCCGCCGTGCTGAGAGCCGATGATGTGCGCAAGATGCTGCTCGACACGGGCTTGGGCCCGATCGGCGGGATGCCCGCCGAACTGGCCGAAGTCATCCGCAACGACCTCGTGCGCTGGGGCAAGCTGATTCGCAGCCTGGAGCAGACGAAGTAGCGTCTGCTCAAATACACGCCACCGCGTAGACATCCTGCACGCCCTGCGGCAGGCGGTAATCCTGCCACGAGGCGCCGTTGTCCTCGGTGCCGATCACCTGTCCGCTGCGTGTGCAGCAATATAGCCGGGCCGGATCGCCGGGGTGGGTGGCAAGCGCCATCACTGTTGACTCAGCGGTTACGCCGTGGTCGATGCGCCGCCATGTTTGTGCAAGGTCATCGCTGCGGTACAACGAACCGGCCGTACTGAACGCTGCCTGAGAAAGTGCGGCGTAAAACGTGCGCGGGTTGTGTGGTGAGACGGCGAGGTCGCGGCAATAGGTCAGCGGCGAAGCGCGGCCTACATGGATGTCGTGCCAGCTACCGCCGCGGTCGTCGCTCTTGAAAATGCCCATGCGCACACCCAGAAACGGCGTGCCCGGTGCTGCGGGACTGACGACCAGCGAGTGAGAATCGAGCATGCCTTCGCAAATGCCGCAGTGGCGCCCGCCGACGGCGCTTTGCAAATGTTTGTTGTTGCGCGCGAGGTCGATCAGCGTTTGCGACACGTCCGTGAAGGTTTCGCCCGCGTCGCTGCTGCGGATCACACCGCTGACTTCAATCGCCACGTACACGTCGTCAGGCCGCGATGGATCAACGGTGATGCGGATGGTGCGCGTGTCGAATCCACCGCGCTCGCAATGCGCAGGGGATTTCGCCGTGGGCAGGCGTTTCCAGTTGTCACCGCCGTCTTCACTACGATACACCACGACAGGCGCAGCCCCCGCGTAAACAATTCTCGGATTCGTGGGGTGTGCCGACATCGTCCACAGCACCACGTTTTTTTCGGGGAAGCCAAGCTTTTCCCAATGCGCGCCGCCGTCGATGCTGCGATACGGGCCGTCCTGCGTTCCGACGAACATCACGTTGGCGTCGTGCGGGCTGACGGCAATGGTCCGAACCTCGACCTTGTCGGGCAAACCGTTGGTAACGGCCAGCCACTCACCTGCGCCGGGATGGCGCATGAACAATCCGCCGCGATACATACCCTGGGTTTTACCTTCGCCGCTGCCAGCACCGGCGAAGATTTTGGTGGTGCCGTGGGTTGCCATGGTCAAACGTCCAGAGACTAGTTACCTTCAAACACCGGCTTCTGCTTGTTCGCAAACGCGTGATACGCGCGATGAAAATCCTGCGTTTGCATGCAGATGGCCTGGCCTTCGGCTTCGGCTTCGATGGCTTCGTCGAGGCCCATGTTCCATTCCTGATGCAGCAGTTTTTTGGTCATGCCGTGGGCGAAGGTCGGACCATCAGCCAACGAACGCGCCATCTCCTGTGCGGCCACTAGTACTTTTTCAGGCTCGTGCACGGCGTTGTAAAACCCGAAGCGCTCAGCTTCTTCGCCGCCCATCGAACGGCCGGTGTAGAGCAGGTCGGATGCACGGCCC